>CALNZF010000001.1:0-7163 GCA_942490965.1 uncultured Nitrosopumilaceae archaeon
CCAACAAGGAATCATCAATCTCTATAGTGAATTTTTTGATGAGTTTTTTCTTCATCAGTCTCTTAATCCTACTGTAAAGAACAGAGGCATTAATTCCAAGTTTTTTAGATAAAGTAGGAACAGAAATAGAACCATCTGCAGTCAATTCATATAGTAATTTCATATCTAATTCATCAAATCGATGCAACGTATTCGAAAAATATGGTTCTGATTTAATATATGTAGGTTTTCAGCAGGTTTTTTACCTGAATTATAATAATTTTAGTGAAAAAGTGTAATTTTTTAGAATTATTGATCAGTTAAAAACTCAATCTCTAAACGATTTTAAGTAGGTTTTCTAGAAAATGATTCGTAATGATTTCAGATTCTCAGCTCGTAGACATGATCAAAGATGCAAGAGCTGCAACAAAAGAGAGGAAATTCAAACAATCTGTAGAATTAATCATCACTTTCAAAGATATAGATGTAAAGAAGGGATTTGCAATTAACGAAGTTGTTCAGCTTCCAAAAACAAGCTCTCCAGCAACTGTGTGCATCATAGCTACAGGAGAAATGAATCAAAAAGCAAAAGCTGCAAAAGCAGATTCTGTTATCGGAACAGAAGAATTAGAAAAATATGGAGCTAACAAAAGAGAATCTAGAAAATTCATCAACAAATATGATTTCTTTTTAGCAGATACCAAAGTCATGCCAGTTGTCGGTAAAACCTTGGGTCAACTTTTAGGTCCAAGAGGAAAGATGCCAACACCAGTTCCTTTTGATGCATCCATTGAAGCATTCATAGAAAGATTTAGATCATGCATCAAAGTAAGAACAAGAGCATCACTATCAATTTCATCTAAAATTGGAGATGTATCTATGGATGATGCAGATTTGGCAATCAATGCACATACAGTTCTCAATGCAGTTGAAAAGAAATTGCCAAACGGAGAGAAAAACATGAAAAAGATTTTAATTAAAACCACAATGGGCAAGCCAATAAAACAAGCACAAGAGGTTAAGAAGAAATATGCATGAAAATAGAACATCCTATCCTAAAAGAAAAAGCCAAATGTATCAGCAGTTACAAGAACTACCAAAAAAATACAAAGTTTTAGCTGTAATCAAAATGACAAAAGTTCGTTCTACACAAATTCTTCCATTAAGAAAAACACTTGCAGGTGATGTATTATTTTTCAGCATAAAAGATAAAGTTGCAAAGAAAGCATTTGAGAAACTCGATGTACCAGGTGTTAAAGACATTGCAGACAGACTAACAGGACAATGCATGTTCCTGTTTACAAACATGTCACCATTCAAGCTAAATGTTCTTCTTGCTAAAAACAAAATAATGATGGCAGCAAGAGGCGGAGATCTTGCAAGCTTTGACATCGTAGTTCCTGCAAAGAATACAGGAATCGCACCAGGTCCAATGCTTACAGAATTTAAAGAAGCAGGAATTCCAACTAAAATCGATCAAGGAACAATTTGGATTGCAAAAGACAGCACTCCTGTTCTGAAGGGAGAAGCAATCAATGAAAAATTAGCATCAATTCTAGGCAAATTAGATATCAAACCAGTAGAGGCAGGAATTTCACTATACTCAGCACTAGAGGAAGGAACTGCATATGCAGAAGAAGAAATGATAATCGATGTTGAGAAAATTAGAAACGAATTTGCCCAATTTCATCAGGAAGCAGTGTCATTGTCAATTGAAGCAGGATACATTACTGCAGACAATGTATTACAGATTCTCAGCAAGGCTGCACAATCTGCACGTTCCGTATCTGTTGAATCAGGATTTATGACAGATGAAACAAAAGAGCAAATTTTACAAAAAGCAGATTCCCAAGCAAAATCAGTTGCCGGACAAGCAAAAGACTACACCCCAGCATAAAATATTGAATTGGTTATTTTTGAAACAAACGCATGTTTCTGTATGCCTCAGATAAAAAAGCAGTAATCGTAAGTGCAGTATTGTTAATTGGAATTGGAATATTCATCGTTGTCGAGTATTTCAAAAATAATGTGTGATTAGGATTCTCTAACCTTTGGCAAATTCCAATTAAACTTCATTGCCAATAGCCTGATTCCAGTTGCGGCAACTATTCCAATGATAGATGCAATCTGTACATCTGCTCCAGATGAAAGTATTGTATAAAATACCACGATTCCAATGATACTTGCAATAGCATACACTTCTTTTACAAATACGATTGGAATTTCTCGAACAAAGACGTCTCGCAGTATTCCACCACCAATTGAAGTTATCATTCCGCCAAACAGCATTGGAAGAAATTCTAATCCAACTACTTGGTATGCAATTGATGCACCCAAGATTGAAAATACTCCCAGTCCAACCGCATCAAAAATTAACCATATGCTCATCTGTTTTTTGAATTTCACATACAAAAAGAACATTACAACTCCAACTCCAACAGTCAATCCAACATAGATAGGATCTGAAAATGCAGTGGGGAATCGTCCAAAGATTACATCACGAGTTACTCCACCCCCGACTCCGACTACTGTAGATAGTACGATAATTCCAAAAATATCAGCCTTGTGAAAAATTGCTTTTGATGCACCAGTTACTGCAAAAGCTATTGTACCCAAATAATCCAGAATGCTGATGAACCCATCAATTGGAAAAGAAAAATCCACCATCTAACGAAAATTCAAATCTATCTCTAATTAAGATTTGATAAAAATAAAGATCAAAAGTAAATTTGATAAAAAGAAAGTTGCTTAGCCAAATAAGGAAGACAATCCTTCCATGGCTGCTTCTTCGTTTTTAGGTTCTTCTTTCTTTTCTTCTGCTGCCGGGGCTGCTGCTGCTGGTGCTGCTGCTGCAACTGCCATTGGGGCGGCTTTAACTGCCTCATCGATATTGACATCGGCTAAGGCTGCAACTAGTGATTTAACTTGGGCTTCATTAACCTCAGCGCCAGATGCTTTAACAACTGATGTAAGGTTTGCCTCGTTAACTTCTTTGTCTAGTTTGTGAAGAAGTAAAGCAGCGTAAACATATTCCATTGTATCGAGATTTTCTTAGGGCATAATATAAAACTATGGAGAAGTTACGCCTGGAAATCTAGTTTAGAATTTTTAGACTTCTACAAACAGAATATAGTGTTCGCTTCAGGGTGGCATCAGTCAAAGTATCCATCCTGTGCTTCAAAACCCGCTTTGCCTCGTCTCTTTCAGAACCTGGAGGTAATGATAGAACCGTGTTGATAAATTCAGGTAAAGATTCACGAATCCAACCATCAAGCATTCCATAAATTTTTGGAGGAATAATATCGCATTTATCAACATCAAGATCCAATACCTCAGCAAAATTTTCATGTTCAACTCTGTACACTAAAGCTAAGACAACATTATCAGGAGTTGGATGTTCAAGGATTTCTCTGGAGCGTTCTCCGGTTTTTCCTTGTGCAATCTTATTTTTCAATCCTATTGCATTTACAATTACTCCATTAACACCGACTTTTCGTCCATCAACACCAGTAACTATACCAAAAATAAAGTCGTTAAATTCACCATTTTTTTTAATTGAGAAAATTGGAGTTCCTTCTTTTAGAACAGGTTTCTTACCAAACATGAATAGATTACATTTAGTATTCTATTTATTACTATCAAATCGGCCATAATTCTCACGAATTATTTCCATTGTTACCATTCTAAAACCACATCACTATAAAAAATTTTTTTTCTCAAGACCTTTTTCCTGTAAAATTCATGATTAATCCACCTGTTATCGATTTACTTTTCTTAAAATAAGACAATACGAATGACTGAAAAGATGGAAAAAAAATTCTACATCCTAATTCCATTAATTCTTGCAACATTTATTCATCTTGTAAATCCGGTTGGATTTCCTGACATCTTTTTTGATGAGGGAATCTACATGCGAAGGGCAATGAACATGCTAGACACTGGAAACCCACAAGAAAGTTACCTTTATGATCATCCATATTTTGGTCAGATAGTACTAGCAGGAGTTTTACAAATTACAAATTATCCGCCAGAAACTACATCTGAGCCTGATTCACTTCAAAACCTCTATCTCATCCCAAGATTATTCATGGGAATAATTGCAATAGTAAGCACTCTACTAGTGTATCAGATTGCCAAAGAAAAGTTTGGCAGTAATGTAGCATTACTTTCATCCACACTGTTTGCAGTAATGCCATACACATGGATATTTGATAGAATATTACTTGATTCGATTTTGTTACCATTTTTACTTGCATCAATTTTACTTGCAATGTCCTTTGCAAAATCCCAAGGCAAAATGTGGCTTGCACCACTTTCAGGGGAATAATGTTGGGGCTTGCAATTTTTACCAAGGTTCCAGTGTTTGTTTTTATTCCGTTAGGAATTTGGTTGATTTTCCAAAAGGAGAAAAAATTCTCACACATACTAGTATGGATAATTCCAGTGTTGTTGATTCCTCTTTTGTGGCCTGCAAACAGTGTATTTTTGGATCAGCTTGAGTTGTGGATTAAAGACGTACTATGGCAAAGCCAGCGAAGCAACAGTATTTTTGAGATTATCGGATATTTCCTGATAATTGATCCAGTGCTGTTTGTAATTGGTATTGGAGGAGTAATCTATGGTGCAATTACAAAAAACAAGTTTGTCTTGTTTTGGTTTGTTCCATTTGTCTCATTTTTGTCACTGGTTGGATTCAAACAATATTTCCACTGGATTCCAGTAATTCCAATCATGTGCATTGCTGCAAGTGTATGGTTACTTGATATGCCAAAGAAAGTAAAATTCTTGCAATCAAAGACTGCACATTATGGTGTGATAGGAATAATTCTGGTGTTTGGATTTTCAAGTACCGTTCTAATTATAACAAATGACATATCATACAATCAGTTTGAGGCATTGTCATTTGTTTTAGAAAATCAAAATGCTCAAAGTACAATCTTGGCCAGTCCTGTATACACTTGGATTCTGTATGACGTGTTTGGCATAGATAATGTCCCAAAAGACTATGCAATGATTTTGTTTGGACCAGTGCAAACAAAAGACATTACAATAATTGCAGATGCGCATTTTATGCTAGACCAGAACAGAGGGGGAAAACTGGTGCAAGCATACAACAATACAGAATCCATAGAGTTCTTTGAAGGCAAGGCAAGTGATTTTGATACCAGAATCTATCCATACACCAACATGAGAATAAATCAGGAAGGGCTATCAATTGACATCAGGGCAGGCCAATTGGAAAAAGGCAACTAAATTTCACCTTAAACATTTTAATTCAAACCAGAAAAATTGGTCATATTGCAAGATGCAGAGATTTCAATAATCATACCAACATATAACGAATCAAAGAATATTCGTGGAATTTTAGAGCACATTCAAAAATCCATTCCTAAAAATCTAAAGGCTGAAACAATAGTAGTAGATGACAATTCACCAGATTTAACAGCAAAGATAGCTGAGGACTATTTTCATTCAATTAAAGAAAAAACCACCCATACAATTAGCGTAATTAAAAGAAAGGCAAAGGACGGATTATCATCAGCAATACTAAACGGAATTCAGCAGGCAACTGGCAACACCATTCTAGTCATGGATTCAGATTTTTCCCATCCGCCAAGCGTGATTCCAAAAATGATTGAGACCCTAAAGCAGACCAAATGTGACATTGTAATTGCCTCAAGATATGTCAAAGGCGGTTCTATCCAGGGATGGCCGCTAAAGCGAAAACTGATGAGTAAGATTGCAACACTCATTGCAAAAAGAGGTCTTGGAATTCCATCAAAAGATCCAATGTCAGGATTTTTCCTGTTTAAAAAAAACATCATTTCAGGACTAAAGTTTGACGCAATTGGTTACAAGATGCTACTGGAGATTTTGGTAAAAACAAAGGGCGTCAAAATTCAAGAAGTGCCGTATACGTTTACAGACAGGCAACAAGGAGACAGCAAGCTTGGGGCATCTACTGTCCTAGACTATTGCAAATCAGTCTGGAAGTTATACAAGTACGGACGAAAAGCAAGAAGGGGAGAAAAACGCACATCGGTAAGGTTTCTCTCAAAGGCTGCAAGATTCTTTACAGTCGGAGCATCAGGACTTGGGATAAACTATCTTGCATCCATGGCATTTTCTTTGAGCGCAGACATGTGGTATCTTCATGCAACCATGATGGGAATCGTATTTTCAATCACAAGCAATTTCATCCTAAACAAGTACTGGACTTTTGAGGACAGTGACTTTGGTACAAAGAGAACGCTTGTACAGTATGGGAAATTTGCAGGGTTTAGCTCAATTGGTGCGCTAGTCCAGCTTGGAATGGTGTATTATCTTGTGGACGAGTTCAGCATAGCATATCCCATCTCACTGGTTTTGGCAGTAGGAGTTGCAGCGTTTAGCAACTTTGTATTGAACAAAAAATGGACATTCAGGGAAAAAGTCTGGAGCTAGACTATCTTACGTAATCGTCTTCCAGACGCTTGATGTCAGTCTCTTGGAACAGTCCAAAAGATATTTCCAGAATTTTCAGATCAGTTGTTGCCTCTAATCTGTGAACTGCCTTTTTTGGAATGGATATCTCGTCGCCTGTCTGGATTTTTTTCTTGTCATCCAATATTGCATAGCCTTCGCCGTTTAGGACGTACCATTTCTCGGATCTGTTCTCATGAAACTGCAGGCTGGTCCTGTGCCCTGCAAGTATCGTAATCACCTTGATTGTTGTTGTCTCATTGTCAGTCAGCTGCTCAAAGGATCCCCAAGGCTTGTTTACTTTCAATGCTTTTGGGGCAGTATGTCAGCATTATAACTGAATTGAATGATTCCAAAACATGGGACATTTTTACTGGTGAATCTTGGTCAGGACATGCAAAAATGCCCATATTTTGCAAGTTGCAGGAGATAGTTTTTCCAAAAGAAACCAGTCTAGAAATCCCACAACAAAATCAAAAATAATTTTTGTTTGTCGTATTTTAACATCACAATCAAAAAATAACCGCAGACAAGATTCCAATTTGTTTTGAAAATTTGTTGTCTGAAGAATACCCTATTTGTGTAATTTTGTCAATTCCACCTGTAGAAATCCAACTGTTTTGAACAGACCCCTATGGCAACAGCAAAAAAATCAACAGCAAAAAAATCAACAGCAAAAAAATCAACAGCAAAAAATACAACCAAGGCTTCAAAAAAGAAAT
>CALNZF010000002.1:0-9794 GCA_942490965.1 uncultured Nitrosopumilaceae archaeon
GAGAGTCAAATCACTCAACTCAACTTCTTCTTCAGTTCCATCATCAAAGGCGACTGTTGCCGTATCGTCTTCAATGCTTTCAACTTCACCTTCGTAAGTATCCCCATCGAATTCAGCTGAGACACGGGAGCCAACTGCAATCTTTTCCGGGTCTTCCCATTCATCTTCCTCTTCCTCTTCCTCTTCTTCAACAGGTTTACGAGAACGACGCTTGCGGCGAGGCTGTTCTTCCTCCTCTTCCTCCTCCTCTTCTTCCTCTTCTTCAGCAGGTTTCCGAGAACGGCGTTTCTTTTTCTTGGGCCGTTCCTCCTCTTCCTCTTCCTCGTCGTCAGTTCCCCGACCGTGGAGGATGGCTTCCAAGTCTTCATAGGAGAGTGGATCGAGACAGTCGTCCAAGTCCACAGCGTTTTCCAGCTCTTCATCGCTTACCTCTTCATCACGGTCTTCAAAGTCAATACGGTTGACTTCCAGAAACGGTTTTGAGAAAGTATCGTTTTCGACGACACGGAGCTTCAAAGAGAAACCATCGTCTGGGTGGCTGAATGCAGATACTTCGTCGTCCCCTTCTTCGATCTCTTTCTTCAGTTGTTCCCCAAACAGGTAAAAACTAACATCCAAAACAGATTGTGCCCGATCGTTATGCAAATCAACTACATTGAACAATTCCCGAACTTTGGGTTTCAGAGCCGCAACCACTTTAGCATCAGCATCTACGTCTTTACGAAGCCGAGCATATTCTTCACAGATAGGGCAGCACTTACCAAAGGTGACCTTCGGACACAGAACAGCTTTTTCATCTGGGCCCACTTTGAAGTGGATACCATAAACACGACTGTACCAAGAGCTGCCCACTGAGATCTGCTCTGGGTGGCTCCCCTTCGTGACTTCGTAAGGGATAATGTCCAACAACATACGCCCCTTCTCCAACTTACTAAAGGAGGAGCCTTGGGGAAGTCTGACAACGGAGTTCCCTCGGTTAGTCTGCCCGGCCTTCTTTTTTTGACTGTGTTGGTATCTGGCCCACGGCGACGGTTTTTCCCCTTCTCTTTTCTTTTTCCTTTTTTTGGTGGCATTTTATTTACTCCTTGTTTTTGGTTTCCGAATGCCCCTCAACCATCCCAGGGCAGCCAACTTCGCTGTTACGTATCCTGAGATTGGTATGAGGATGAACAATAAAACAATAATACATATCAAGGTCTTCATAGACTAATTCCTGTGCGCTCGTTTTTTAGATCGCTTCACTGGGGTTTTCTTCGAGGCTGTTTTCTTTTTCCTAGCTCCTGGTGTTACTCCCTTTAGAGAGGAGGCCACTCTTGCTCTTGCTTCCTCTCTAACAAGGCCAACTCTCTCAGAGAGATCATACGGCGTAGAAGGGGCTAGGAAATAATCCATACTGAGGAGCTTAATCAAATGTTCGATTGCGCTCCTTTTAGCATAGAGAGCAAAGATTGCATTTTTTATGATTGAAGCTTTGTACTCGGCTGCAATTTGACTCTCTTTGGCTTCGAGGTGGTCTGGATGTGTTCTGTAAAAAGCCTCAACATTTTTGTCAGTAGGTTTCCCCTCCAACTCATCTGGGTTTTCGTTAGCGTACCGAACCAATCGGCTTCGCACCATCTTCACCTCTTCCTCAGCTTCCTTTGCTTCTCTCTCTGCTTCTGTAGAGAGTTCTGAATATTTAAACAGAAGGTTCGGCAGTTCTACTAGAGCTACATCCAACGCATCTGGGTCAATTGTTACATCCTGTTCTATGTCTAAGTTCAAATCCATAATATTCTCCTTACTATCTATAACACCCAAGGCAGTTTACTCTTCCATAAGAATATCACAACACCCCAAAACTATAGCAGGAAAGCCCATATCGTAGGTGGGCTCTTTAAAGTAATGGAGGATGCTCTTTCACTGTAGCCCCCTTTACCAAGGAGAGAGCCTTGTGCCCAGGCTAGCAACAAACGACGAATCCCTTCGGACTCCTTTCCTTCAGATCTTTAACTTTTTTCAAAACTTCGGACATACATCCTTCCAAGAGGTTCGGTAGCAATACGCTTTTTTAAAATCAGCGTACTTCGGTCAGTTACGTATTCTTTCCTTTTTGATGAAACCGAATTGTTAATGATAAATAATGACAATGGAAAAGGTGCTATTTTTTCATCTACAGACATTTTAGGAATAAATCAAGAAAAAATATTTTCAAACATTTGGAAAAATGCAGTAAAGACCAAAGCTTTGGCAGACATGACAAAAACGGAAGCACAGGAGATTTACAAAATTATTAAGATTGTTAACGAAGCAGGATTACTCTATTTACTAAATTCTTCAATGGTGTCTAAAAAACCAGAAGCAGATATGCTAAAACTTTTGGAGAAGAATGGAATTTCTTTAAAATCAAAAACATTGGATGATGTAATTGAAATCATTGATGCAGTAATGCAAATTACATGTTCAGGCCATGTTAATTTTGAGGCAAACACCAAAAATATCACAGTAGAATCAAAATTAAACAGTGGTCATTCGTTGCCATGGGTATCAATTTTAGACGGATGTCTTCAAAAGCAAGGATACAAAACACGGACTGTGTATCAAAACAATTCAAACAGAGGTGAAAAAGTCCTCATTAAAATAAGTAAAAATTAGAAAAAATTATTCTGAGGATTTTGCAGTATTGAATTTTTTTTGAGATTCCTTATAGGCAATATACGAAATAAAATCAGAGGTACTTTGGAAAGGAGTATTTCCTCTGAGATTTTTCTCAATGAATATAGATACAGTGTTTGCTAATTTTTCACTATCAGTCATCTTTGTATTCTTGCTGAATTAGTTCAATAGTCTTAGAATCAAATTTTGCAAAGCATTTGTTTAATTCTTCCTCATCTAATTCTTCATCATGAAATAGCATGTACAATTTGTAATTAGAAATCAGATATTCATTACATTAGTAGGTAAGAAACATGTACAAAATACTCAGTTTTCACACCCCCAAAGTCACCAATGGCTCGCATGAGACACAAAATTTCATGGTCACCACCAATAAATAATTCCAATTAAAAGATAGATCATGCAAATGATTTCAATTGATTATATTTTAGAATGTATGAATGATGAAAAAAATTATTTTGGAGATTTATGGAAAACTTGCTTGAATAATAAAAAAAGGTTCAACAGATCTAAACTAAAAGAAATTCTAAAAAAAATGGAATTGTTAGGACATATTAAGAAACATGGGTACAAAAGACGATGCATATTATGTAAAATATTATCACTACTCCCCAGAAGAAAATATTGGTTTTGTAAACAACATTATGTTTACATATGAATCTAAAATAAAGTCAGCAATAAAGAATTTAGAGAATAAAAAAATATTTTTAGACATATCAAAAGATCTCACTTCACGTAAATTTAGCAAATATACAAAAAAAGATTATGAGTCGTTGCTAATTAGCATGTTAGGTATGTTTGAATTGGCATCATCAATTCTATGGACAAAGGAAAATAGTGAAGATGACAGATTAAAAAAAGAGTTGATGAAATGCTTTAAGCAAATTAACGAGTTTATGGATGAGATGAATCAGAAATTACTTGAAGGTAGAAAAACAGAGGAGCGAATATTGTTACAAAGAGAATTTACAAGTAAAATTCCAAAAGCAGGGCATCTTAAAATCTAAAATAAATTACCTAGTGTCACTAGAGACACCCATTAGATCCTCATCATAAAATGTCTCCAGTGACAATTAATATCAAATTTTCCACATATACAATATCTTCTAATTAGTTTGAATCTTAAAAGAAAATATCAATTAATTCCATTTCTAAATACTAAAATCAGCCTAAAATCAAGCATCATAATTGTGATTGAAGAAAAACTTGAATCAATAGGAATCAAACTTCCAAATCCACCTACACCTGCTGGATCATATGTACCTGTGGTAAGAACAGGTAATTTGTTATTTATCTCAGGTCAAATTCCAATGGAAGACGGAAAGGTGATTTTTACAGGAAAGGTTTCAGATGACAATATAGAGACTGCCCAAAAATCTGCAAGAATGTGTGCAATTAACATTCTTGCACAGATAAAAAGAGAATTAGGAAGTTTGGATAAGATTACAAAAATCATAAAACTTTCAGGATTTGTAAATTCAATGCCAGATTTTACACAGCATCCCAAAGTCATCAATCCAGCATCAGATTTACTCTTTGAAATATTTGGAGAAAAAGGGAAACATTCCAGAGTGGCAGTAGGGGTATCTTGTCTACCACTAGATTCAATGACTGAAATAGATGCAATCGTAGAGTTTTCAGAATAACCAATTTGAAAATTATCCCAAACAGATTTTAAAAAAATGATTCATAGTACAAACGTGTCATGGATTATGCAATCATCTAAAATCCACATCATTTACAAATTATTTATGATGCAAAATTAGGCAAAAATGCTGCTTACTTTGTGCATTGCTTTTCTTTACTGAAGAAAATTACAGACAGATTAGGAAAATCCCAAGAGAGAAAGAAGACAGATAAGAAAATTCAAGATTAAGAAGATTACTGTTAATTTATTGAAACAGTTCATATACAGTTATGATTGAGGGATAGAAATGCTAAAGATTTCAGTGTTCATGTTAATCATAATTTCGATGGCATCTACTCCAATATTTGCTGAATCAACTTTAGAATTACAAGTATCATCTGAAGAAATTAATGCCTTAGACTCAATATGGATTTCAGGTAAAATAACAGATGTATCTGAATTCAAACCAGTGAAACTACGAATTATTGGTCCAGATGGAGCACTGGTTTTTGCCCCACAGTTAGCAATTGGGGATAATGGAGAATTTAAAAAATTGCTAAACCCTCCAATACCAAGTTTCAAAGCAGGTACATATCTAATTACAGCAAATCATGAAGATTTAGAAATGACAGCATCAACTCAATTTACAGTCATAGCCCAATCAATTCCAAGAAACATAATTCCTGAATCAACACAAGAAAAAATAATTGAAGAAAAAACTCCAAGGACATTGAGTGGGATTTCTATGACTGCTGATGCAATAAATGGTTCAGATGTAATCACAATTACTGGAAACACAAGTTTTAGAGACTCCGATATCACATTAATTGTAAAGTCTCCTACAGGAAACTTGATAACCATAGCCCAAGTAACCCCTGGAATTTACGGAGATTTTGAAATAGAGATCAAGACAGGAGGTCAAATGTGGAAAGAGGATGGGATGTATACAATTACTGCAAATCAAGGAGTAATCTCAGAACATAAAGAATCAATTCAAGTTGAAATCAAAGATGGAGTAGTAGTTCCTGAATTTGGAGTCATTGCATCACTTGTTTTAGTGATATCAATAATATCCATCATCATAGCATCAAAATCAAAACTCGCGATACAACCTAGATATTAATTCAAGAATACAACAAAACAAACATGTTCAGTATAAAGTATATAAAATCTCAAAAATACATTTCACTTGAAACTTATCGAAAAAACAATCAACCAGTAAAAACAGCAGTTTGGTTTGTAATTAAAGATGATTTAGTTTATGTCGTCACCAGAGAGCAAACAGGTAAAGTCAAACGTCTTAGGAATAATTTACAAGTAAAATTTGCACCATGTACAATAAGGGGCAAAGTTACAGGAGAATGGATTTCAGGTACTGCAAAAATATTATCAGGGCAAGAAATCAAAGACGCAGTGAAAATGAGAGATAAAAAATATGGATTCATGGCAAAGATTGCAAAATTTGCTAGTAGAAACAAAGGAGACTTTTTTGCATTTACAATATCGCAATCATAGGAATTAATCTAATAAGATCTGCCATCGTAGAAAACAAATGAATGGTTTTTGATAGATTTTATCTTAATTTGTAAACAGATGATCTTGTAAACTATTTTAAAAAATTACAAAAAGTCGATTACTTTATTTTTTTATTTAATTCAGTGATGAATTGTTTAATTTTTGGTTTTGGAACAACTGCACCACATGCTTTATCATGCCCACCACCAGATCCACCAAGACTAGTTGCTAAAAGATTTACAATTTTACCCAAGTGAACCTTGCAGTTCTTTGAACCTCTAACTGAAACAGCATAAATTCCATGGTCAACACGTTCTTTGTATGCAACACCAACATCTTTTCCAGATAATCCCATTACAAAATTAACTGCACCGCTAGCACCAGCATCTAGAATTTCCATATAGCCAAGATTAGGCATTGTTTTCATTCCCACCTTTACTTTAGCAATCATTTGAGATAATTTCTCAACTTGAATTTGTGCAAATTCATATGTGTTTGGAATATCATGAGGGAATTTAGATTCTGCTAATTCTTCAACCAAATATTGCAAATAATCAGGTTCTCTTTGATGTCCAACAATATTGTATGTCATTACTGTTGCACTAATCAAAGCAAATTGCCTATCATAAATTTGAAGTAATTTTGAACCGATGGGTCTATCTTCCATGTAATCTGTAATAGCAGCACATGTTGCAACAAAAGAAGCATGATCATTTAATTTTGATTTGTAGGAATTGTATACTTGAACAGTCGTACATTCATTGATATCATGAATAACTTTAACCTTAATTTTTTCCAAGGCTTTTACAACTGCAGGATCAATATCATGATGGTCAATGTAAGTAACTGAAACTTTATTTTTTCTCAATCTTGTCATAATATCAATAAATTCATCTTGAGTTTTTTTACTCAAGCCCAAATCACATATGAATAACGATTTTAATTTTTCATCCAAAACAACTTGATTTAATGCCTCCATCTGTCCAGGGTAATCTACAAGAATTGCATCGCCGCCAAACGCTTGACGAATAAGAGCTGCAGAACTAATTCCATCACAATCTTCTTTATGAGAAATACAAATTACTTTAGTTCGCTTTGGTGTTGTTACTTTTTTAGCTGCTGTTTTTTTGGTTACTTTTTTTAGCTGCTGTTTTTTTGGTTACTTTTTTAGCTGCTGTTTTTTTGGTTACTTTTTTAGCTGCTGTTTTTTTGGTTACTTTTTTAGCTGCTGTTTTTTTGGTTACTTTTTTAGCTGCTGTTTTTTTGGTTTTAGAGGACACCAATATAGATTCGAAAATTACAAACCCTCATTTAAATGAAGAATGCAAAATTAAGATTTTCTAAATGGTTTTTTGATACTTTGATTAATCAATGAACTTGAATCAAGATATACATCATATAGCGATAGTCCTTCCAATTGTGTTTGATTATCTATTTCCTGAATTTTTTTAAGTTCTTCAGATGAAGCATTTAGGACCAAGTCATCTAATTTTTTCAAATGTTCTCGCTCTTTAGGAGTCATTAAGTTTTGATTAAAAATTGTCATTTATGACCAAAAGTTGCCATATTAGACTAACTACTAAACTTCATAGACGCTATTATGGCGAAAATATAATAAAAGATTTCCAGTAGGCTCAACATGGAGACAAAAAATATAGGTCTACGTGGAATTGAAGTTGCAGATACTAAAATTTCAAACATAGACGGGGAGAGAGGCAAGCTCATTTATCGTGGATTTGACATATTAGATCTTACAAAAAATTCAACATTTGAAGAAACTGCATATCTATTACTTTATGACAATTTACCCACTAAGCAACAATTAGATGAATTCAATGCAAAACTCATTGACGCAAGATACATCCCCAAACAAATGCAGAAGAACATGGCAAATTGGAGAAAGGATGCAGATCCAATGGATATGCTTCAAGCTTTTGTATCTGCATTAGCAGGATATTATGATGAAGAATTTGCAAGTAAAGAAGCAAGTTATGATAAAGCTATAAACCTCATTGCAAAAGTTCCCACAATCATTGCCAGTTGGCAAAGAATTAGAAATGGATTAGAACCAGTAAATCCTGATTCATCACTGAGTCATGCTGCTAATTTTCTATATATGATGTCAGGTGAAAAACCAGATCCAGAAGTTGAAAAAATCTTTGACGTTTGTTTAATTCTTCATGCAGATCACACATTTAATGCATCAACTTTTACTGCAAGACAAGTTGCATCTACGAGAGCACACATGTATTCTGCTGCAAGTGCAGCAATTGGAGCATTGAGTGGTGAATTACACGGAGGAGCCAATACTGAAGTAATGAAAATGCTGTTAGATATCGGGGAAGTAGGAAAAACAGAAGAATGGATTAAGAAACAAATGAGTGCAGGTGAAAAAATTATGGGTATGGGACATGCAGTGTATAAAACATATGATCCTAGAGCGCAAGTACTAAAAGAATTATCAAGAAAACTTGCTGAGAAAACTAAAGAATCATGGTTTGACATAACAGAAAAAGTTGAAACTGTAACCATGGCAGAAATGAAATCACGGAAAAATAAAGAAATTTATCCAAATGTAGATCTGTACAGTGCATCGCTTTATTACATGTTAAAGATTCCATTAGACCTCAATACGCCAATCTTTGCAATTGCAAGAGTTGTAGGATGGGCAGCACACATCATTGAAGAAAAATTTGCAGAAGCTGCACCAAAAACAGCATTATACCGACCTAAAGCAGTCTACGTAGGAAAATATTGCGGTCCAGAAGGATGCGAATACAAAACACTTGATTTGAGAAAATAATCTAATTTCTTGTACTCAGCCAATCTTTAGCTTTGGAATTTACATCATGTTTGTACAAAACTTCAAAAACCATATCGTAAAATGTTATACCTTTTTTTTGAGCCTGATCATCAAGCCACTTGATTCCATCTGCTAGTTCCGGATCATATTCAGAAAATTCAACTAATTCATCCACCATTTTTGAGAAGAAGGCGTGAGATTCAAGCATATGTACACCTTTCAATCTTTGATCATAAGTGGGGGATTCAAAATATATTAACAAAAGACCCCTTTTTGGTTGACAATTGAACCATATTTTTTATTCAGATGGAAATATGCAGAAAATTTCATGGATAATTCAAACAAATAATTCAACTATGAAACAAAGTAGAGAACATGCAGACATTTACAAAAATAAAATCCTAAATTTACAATCAAAATATGTCGCATTACATGTAGGATTATTTTGGGGAATAGGAGTTTTTAAAATAAAAGATAAAGACTTTGTTAAAATAAAATTAGATGAAAAAATAATGTTTGATCAATTAACTACTGATTTTAAAATTGGAGATGAGTTCATTCAAAACCGTATTAAATTCATTAAACAATTAACTATGCAAAGAAAATTAAAGATAGAATTTGAATTGATTCAACAAAAAGATAATTTAGCAAATAAGATACTCTATGCAAAAGAGATTAAGACCAAAAACGGATAGTTACTTGGTGAGATCTCATTTGCAGTTTGTAATTATACTAAACATTGGATTCATAAAAGAAAGATTTGTCTAACTTGATTAACAACACTTTATCTTCAAATAGAGCAATCCTATGAAAATTTCAAGAGATAATCAATAATGTTGAAAATATTTCAATAATAATGAATTCCAATAAGACAAACTTTCGAAATTGATCATTTACAAAGATTAGATTTATTTAGTATGCTGAAAGTCTTGGATCAATTATGACAAGTATAGACAATGCTGGAATTGCAATAGCAATTGCAATCACAGCAATATTCTTAGGAATTGCAGCCACTATGGGTGCAACCCAAGATGCCGGTCCAGTTGTTAAAGCTCCAGTAGTTTCAAAAACTATTGAATCACAAAGTGATTCCATGTCTGAAAAAGCAGATGCAATGGCAGCTAAAAAAGCAGCAGATGCAATGGCAGCTAAAAAAGCAGCAGATGCAATGGCAGCTAAAAAAGCAGCAGATGC
>CALNZF010000003.1:0-5675 GCA_942490965.1 uncultured Nitrosopumilaceae archaeon
ACTCAATCTATATTATTGATAAAGTGTTATCAAAGATAACTTGAATAAAGAATTGGATAAAATGATGTCCCAAGCTTATGAATATTGTGAAGATGGTAACTTTTCAGAAGTTTCTCAAACTATATGATTTGGCATTAAAAGAAGATCCAAAAAACATCAATGTCATAATAGACAAGGGTGTGACATTGCAAAATTTGGGTAGGCTAAAACAGGCTCTAAAATATTATGAAAAGGCATTATCTATTGATCCAAAAAACATCAATGCATTGGTAAACAAGGGCGCTACATTGCATACAATTGGAAATTACTCTGATGCAATAATTTGTTATGATTTAGCTCTTAGAGTTGATAAAAAATGTGCAATGGCATTAGCATACAAAGGACTGTCATTGGGAGAACAAGGAAATCTTTCAGATGCACTAAAGCATTTCAAAAAAGCACTCTCAATTGATCATGATTATGATCTTGCCAATATCAGTAAAGATCTGGTGCAAGAATTATTACTGAAATCAATTAAAGAACAGAAACCTAAAACACCGTAACATCGCCTGGTGCTGGCTCTCGTTTATTGCTCTTTTTATCAGATTTTCAAAATTCTTTATGTGCTGTATTTTGATGCTCTCTGAATTTTTCAATATTATCAAATCCTTCATGACACAAGTAACATTTTGGTTTGTGCTCATCTACCAGTGGAAGTACCATGGTGTACCTCTCACGACTAGCTACTTATTTCTTGAGACTATAAGGAATATATCATGATAGGAAAACGAACTCATATGTTGGAACAATTAGTTGGAGATTCCCAAGCTTTAGATCGTGCTCTTGCTGGAGAAGAACTTTCGTACAAAGATGGACTTGAATTAATGAATTATGATAATTTACATTTACTTGGAGCGGTGGCCGATAATTCTAGGAAAAAACTAGTTAATGACACAGTGACATTTGCTGCATCATACTACATGAACTATACCAATGTGTGTGCTGCCAGCTGTCAAATGTGCGCATTTTATCGTAAAGATGGCGCAGATGATGCATACACTCTAACTCCTCAAGAAATTGAACAAAGAGTTGGTATTGCAGAACAGATGGGTGCCACCGAAGTTCACATCGTTGGCGGTTTTCATCCAAAACTACCTCTAGAATATTATGAGGATATGATGAGGGCAATCAAAAAAAGTCATCCTCAACTTAACATCAAAGCATTAACTGCAGCTGAAATTTATTATTTGTCAAAATTAACAAAAAATTCTACTAAAGAAATTTTGTCCCGTCTTAAGGCTGCTGGACTTGATTCAATGCCTGGCGGTGGTGCTGAGTTGTTTCATCCTGAGATTAGAGGAAAAATAGTCCGAGGTAAATGCACAGGACAACAATGGCTTGATGTAATTGAAGAGGCACATACGATGGGTATCAAAAGTAATGTTACAATGCTTTATGGCCACATTGAAAAACCAGAACACATTGTTGATCATTTAATCAAGGTTCGTGAATTGCAAAAGAAAACTAATGGATTTATAACCTTGATTCCTTTGAAATTCAGTCTAGATAATACTGAACTTGAGCAAGAGCATTTAGTTGAAATAACGATGCTCATCTGTATATGATTTGAGAATTATTGCACTATCTAGATTGATGCTTGCAAATGTTTTAAACAACATCTCAGTTTATTGGGTTGCATATGGGAAAAAACTTGCACAAGTTGCATTATCTCACGGCGGTAATGATTTGGTTGGGACTGCATTTTCTGAAGAAATATACAAATCTGCTGGAAAAGCAACGTCCTCTTCTGTCGAAGAACTTGCAACAATGGTAAAAGAAATCGGTCGTATTCCAGCTCAGAGAAACACGCACTTTGATATTCTAAAAAAATTCTAATTCATTTGTTTTTTAATCGATTCTAATTTCTCTTCCATTTTGGAATGTTTGTCTCTTCTTGAATCTATTTTGATTATTGCCTCCACTCTGGCAATTCCAAGATTATGGACTGTTTCCATCATTTGTTTTGTTGCAGAATTTATTACATCCATATCGTCTGATTCTAATTAGGGAATTGGAAAAATCTTAGTTTTTACAATAATTTTTACACTAAATTAATCTGGGTACAAAAATGTAGATATCATGGCAATTATTTCCATTCTGCCAAAAATCATCAGAAACGAGAAAAATTATTTTTGCTGTAGGATCAGTATCAATGTCAATTATTCCAGCCGATAGTCCACCTGTTGTGATTATCCCTGTAGATTCTAAAAATGCATCTTGGAAATTTACTTCATATGCAAATGTCATGTATACTGCAGTTGATGATGCAATTAACGGAAAGAGCGCAATTATGATTATTGTAGAAGCAGTTATCTCTTTTTTGCCTGTGGGGTTAGCTCAGAACGTAATTTTTTATTAATTATTTTTCTAATTTCTTTTAGGTGCATTATTCTAAATATTTTGATTCCACCTGCAGTCGAAAATCCACAACCTCCAATGAACATTAAAATGATCAAAATCACATGTGCTGGCACATTGAATGTGGATAAATCATCTATCTGAAATCCTGCTGTAGTACTTGCTGATACTGTATAGAATATTCCTGTAAGCGGGTCCAACCCACTAAGTCCAATAAACAATAGCATGGCACTGCCAAGAATTGTAAAGTATACTAAAACTTCTTTTCCAAGTTTTGGTGCCAAGAATTTCTTTTTTACCAATGCATAGTGGAAAGTAAAAGGAAGTGCACCTAGTATCATACCTCCAATCAAAGTTAATTTTTCTTGCCATATCAGATTATCCAGAATTGTTGAATTAGGAATGAATCCACCAGTAGCTATTGTGCTCATCGATAATGAGAAATTATCAATGATGTTTCTTTCTCCAAACAAGTATAGCAAAATTGCAACGATGAAAATGTACAGGATAAAAATTACAGTTATGGTTGCAAATAATTCTCTCATGTGCAATGTTTTTCCAGAAATAAAACCACGCATGGACTGTAGTTTTGATTCTGGATAAAATGCAGTAATTATCAAGTAGATGAAACTCATTCCTCCTACAAGCTGCGTGAAACTTCGATAGAATGTAAAACTCTGAGGTAGATCTTCTGGTACGTCAAACAGCGATATGCCCCCCGTAGTGAATCCCGCAGCACTTGAAAAAAATGCGCTTGCAAATACTTCGTAACTTGATCCCTCATATGGTATTATGTACAGATATGGTATTGTTCCAAACAAGGTCAACACGAGAAGACTTGAGACTACAAGGATGGATGCTTGATGAAGATTAAGACTAGCCTTTTCCCCGTAAGAATTTAGAAAGAATCCTACGACTAACAACAAGACTGTTGTAAGATAAATTCCTGTAGCAGTTACAGTTTCACCTAAAATTGTCGATAGAATTGCAGGTACGATAAGCAATACACCTGCAAACTGTAACACAAATCCAAGATTTCCTAACACTGCTTTCACTGGCGGACTGAAAAGCCTTGGAGCAGTAGCTGTCGCATCTATGATTACATTTTATATTGTTCCTTGATAGATAATTCCAATAACTTCGTTTTTCTTTGTTACAATTGGCAGTTTTCTAATATCGTGGTCTCTCATTTTGTGTAATGCATCTTGAAGAGATGATTTTTCATTAATTGTAATTAGCGGTGTAGTCATTATTTCTTTTAAAAATGTGAATTCTGCATTTACCGAAGTATCACTAACTTTGTTAATTATGTCCTCATCAGTTACGATTCCAATAGGTTTGTTATCATCATCAATTACAACAATGTCATCTCTTTCATGATGTTGAAGTAGCCTTGCATGTTTCTCTGGTCTGTGAATAAATATATTCATCTTTAGTTGTTTGAATTTCTTCTTCCATTCTTTGCTTGCTCCATTTCTTTTCTTTTGCCATAATTTCTGCACATATTTGCAAAGCTTCATCACCTGGATACTCGCGGCTCCCCAGATCAGTCCGCCTGAATACAATGTCAGATAATCTTTCAGCCAGTTCTTCCCGGGCCGCATAAACAATCTGTGCTGCAATAATTTTAGTTTTTGGTATTGCTCGGCGCAACTCCTGAGAGTCTATTGCCAAAGCGATCACATCATCACACTTTGTACCATAAGTATGAATGAGGTTCATAATGTGTTCTTCAGGCAGAACCTTGTTGTGTCGCATTACTATGTTTTCACCGTTTCTTCGAAAAAATCTATGTCTCCTCCCCAAAGCGGATTTTTATCGGTCTGACAT
This sequence comes from uncultured Nitrosopumilaceae archaeon, assembly GCA_942490965.1. Lineage (GTDB taxonomy): Archaea > Thermoproteota > Nitrososphaeria > Nitrososphaerales > Nitrosopumilaceae > Nitrosopumilus. The sequence goes on from CALNZF010000003.1 coordinate 4,228, forward strand.
GGTGTGCATATTTGGTTCAAATTTTTCTCTACCAAATCAATCGCTTTTTGAGCAACATCGCGAGCTGTTACATATTTAACTCCAACGAGGGTAACCATTCCTTCTATTCCCTCTTCTTTTTTATGATCGATTAACTTGTAATGTTTCATCGGAGCAGCTGATCCCTTGCTTTCTGCCGGGACAATTCCCCATAAAACATGGTCGACGTCTTTTCGGTTTAATTTTGCACCAGGAAAACCATCGTTTATTCTTTCAATATATGTATTGATTTCCTCTTCCGTGATAGTGACATTCTCTGGATCATCTTCACAGGGTAGATGGAGAGAGGCGTACATTGTCTTGCCCTGCCAGGGGATGGCAAACTGGAGACTGGACTTTTTGTCAACCACGGCCTTTTTGTCTGTATACATTGGGCGAATTGGAAAAGTAATCGCGTATTTCTCAGATACTGGTTTCGTCAGCAGGCTGAAAGCTTTTGATGCGTAGATGCCATGATCTTTAAAATTCAGGTCTGAAATTTTGAAAATTTTCGTTATCCATGGGCCAGCAGTATTTAAAACATAACGAGTCTGGATGGTAAAACTATTGCCGCCCAAAAGATCTTTTACCTCCAGACCAGTAACACGATTTCCCTTACTGGTTATTTTGGTGACTTTTGAATAATTATAAAATTCAGCACCAGCTTCATTTGCCGATCGTAACATTGACATTGTCAAACGTTCAGTGTTTTGCATTTGCCCTTCATACCATACAGCACCGCCATTTAATCCTTCTGTTTCAATTCCAGGTGCTATTTTCAAGACCTCATCGCGTGAGATGATTGTCGAGCCAGGCACTTTTCGATAGGGGTCGGCAAATTGACGACGTTCAGGACTAAGGAGGTCATAAAGTTTCAGGTACACAGTTAGAGTTTCTTTCCCTTTAATTCCGTGTCCATAGATAGGCATAAGAAAAGGTTGCGATTCAACGAGGTGTGGCGCCAGCTGGTGAAGATTATTTCTTTCTCGAATTGATTCTCTCATTCTTTTAAAATCAAGATGCTGAAGGTACCTCATCCCACAGTGAGCTATTTTGGCACTGTTGGCTGAAGTTTGGCCAGCAAAGTCTTTGCATTCAAAAAGAGCGACACTCAATCCACGAAGAGCAGCATCTCTGGCACAAGCAATACCGTTGACGCCACCCCCGATTATAGCCAAGTCAAACACCTTTTCCGACAATGAATCTAAATTTCTTTGCATATAAAACCTCTGATTCCTATGAATAAAATATTGTGGTTCTTTCTGGTTAAACATATTTTCGGGCCGCACCGGTTACGATAGGCTGGAGGACATGGTAAAGAAAAGTGATTTCTAGCTACCTGACAACACTTTTTTATATGCCATAAACATGATAGGGGAAAAACAACCACTTACTTGTGCTGACTGGATTCTGTCCTGCCTACCGGGTAA
>CALNZF010000004.1:0-8811 GCA_942490965.1 uncultured Nitrosopumilaceae archaeon
TCAATTGCAACACTGCTTTTTGGTATGGATATTTTGGATATTTTACCATCCACTCCTTTGAATTCCCCTCTTAGTATTGTAACACTGTCTCCTTCAACTACTCTTACACTTCTTTTACCGTATTTTTTATGAAGATCTTTTGAAAGTGCACTTCCAAGCTGTTTACTTTTGGTTTTGTATGTTGCCTGATAAATCATCAGATTGCGCATTTTAGTTGGTTTCATTTTATTATACCACCATGGATGCCAAGTTAGCTACTCTTGGCCATTTTTCTGTAGCTTCTGCTGCAACCGGTCCTTTGATGTCTGTTCCTTTGGTTTCTCCTTCTGGAGTGATAAGTACCGCTGCGTTATCTTCAAAACAAACCCTTACCCCGTTTAATCTTCTAACTGCATATTTTTGTCTAATTATCACTGCACCGTAAACTTGTTTTCTTAATTCTGCCGGTCCTTTCTTAACTACGACATTACAAAAGTCTCCGACTGATGCTGATGCGAGTCTTGATGATGTTGTATGGTGTCTTGGAACATTGATTACTTCTAAAATTTTAGCACCTGAATTATCTGCACACACAATATTTGCCCCAATTGGAATTACTTTGGTTACGTATGGTCTGAACTCTTCTACGCCTTTGCCTGCTTGCTTTGCCATTATGCTTTAACCTCCACAACAACATATGAGACTGATTTTGAAATTGGTCTGCATTCTGCAGTCAATACATGATCTCCTGCTTCAACATCAATACAACCGGGAACATGTGCGTGAATAGTACTTGTACCTCTGGCATATCTCTTAAATTTGCTAAAGTAAATTGGTGCATCTTTTTGTAATGTGATGGTTTGTTTTGCTTTGCTTCCTGTAACTTTACCGTCAAATAATTTTCCTCTTATTGATAAACCGCCATGGAATGGACAGTGTTTGTCTATGCATTCTCTTGTTGGTTCTTTGACTTTTAGTCCTATATTATGGGTCATGCTTTTCCTCCAATTCTATCAAAAGGTCTTTTTGCAATTTTGTTACCATCTACCACTATGTCTTTTCCTTGAATTGAGAATTTCCAACTATTGGTTGACTTTGCAATGGATTTAGATCCGTTTTCGGTGTTTATTGTAAACATTGATTTTGTTTCATTGATAATTCTTCCATTTAATCCTACTACTTGTGGATTGGTGGATTTGATGATCTCAGTATTTAATCCGATGAATTCATGTGATGCTATGTTGTCTGCAGTGATCATTTTTCTCTCCTCATCTCGTTTAATCTTGTGAGCATTCTTGCAATGTCATGTCGTAATGGTTTTAGTTTTCCACTTTCTTTTCTCAAAGTTCCTTTGGAGCCATCAATTCTAAGTTTAGATAGCTCACTACGTGTTTCTTGAACTTTACTTTTTAGATCTTTTTCGTTTAACTGTTTAATTGTCTTCATGCTGAGTCTGGTCATTTCAATTTGGCCTCCTCTTCTTCTAATGTCTCAAGTGATTCCATTTTCTTTGCTTCAAGTGCGATTCTTTCAGATTCTGATTTTGCAATATCTTTTTTGCCTTCTACTTTCACAACCTCGATTTTTGAACCTTCGACATCTATTTCTTCTACTTTGATTTTTGGTTTGTCGTTTGATTTTCCCTTCTTTGTTTTATCTGCTCTCATTTCAAATTCTGGAATGAGTTTTTCTTTTTTAGCAATTCTAATTCTAACTCCAATTAATCCCATTGCTGTTTTTACGTGTGCAATGTCTTCATCAACTATGATTTCTGCGTGATGACCTGCCCTTGGTAAAATTCCTTGTGTATGTTTCTCAAATGCTGAACGGTCGCCTCTAAGTTTTCCTGAAATTGTTATCTGAACACCCATTGCACCCCCTTCCATGATTTGTTTTAGTGTCCACATGGTTGCCCTTCTAAATGCAGTTCCTCTTTCCAAATGTGATGCCATTCTATTACACATTACACTTGGTGCTAATTCTGGCTTTTCAATTTCTACTACTGAAATTTGTGGGTTTTTTAATCCAAAGTCCAGTGCAAGTTTCTCAGTTAGTGCTCTAATGCCAGAACCTTTTCTACCGATTACGATTCCAGGTCTTGTTACATGTAATGCAACTCTAGTTCCTACCGGTGTTTTTGAAATTTCTGCATGAGAGAAACCTGCGTCTTTAATTGCATCTCTGAGATAATCTTTGAGTAACATCATATTGTAGTTGTCTTTGATTACGTTTTTCACAGCTGACATTTCTAAATCTCCTTTGCCACCAATTCTACATGAGTCAATACGTTGTTCTTTGGAGTTGCTCTTCCCATTGCTCTAGGTATGAATCTTTTTACAATCACTCCTTTGTGAACAGTTGCGTTTATGATTCTCAATCTATCTAAATCCATTCCTTTGTATTCTGCATTTGATTCTAAATTATCTAAAACTTTGATAAACTCTTTTGCAGTTTTTTGTGGATAACGTCCTGACATCACACCTGGGTCTGCTCTGTGAGCTACTTGATTTTTATATCTTCTAAATGGAACTGCTCTTTTTTTGGCAATCACTGCAATGAGATAGTCTCTTGCTTTTTCAATTGATAATCCTTTGAGTGATACTGCCACTTCACGTGCATGTTTGTGGGAGATGTCTTTTTCTCTTAATGAAGCACGTACATGTCTTGTTGGGTCATAATTTTGGAAAGCGTAATTGAATCTACCCATAATAATCACTTTAATGGCACGTAAAGGCTGGATCTTGACGCACCAACACCTGGTGCACCATGTGAAACCTTTTTGTTCGTTATTACATATTCTCCCAAATAATGTCCAACCATCTCAGTTGTTATTGTAACTGGTCGGAATTCTTTTCCGGAGAATGTGTTTACTGTAACTCCTACCATGTATGGTAGAACAATCAAATCTCTAACATGTGTTTTGATGGGATTTTTTAATTTACCTGCTTTTGCAGATTTAATTTCTTCAATCAATTTTCTTTTTCCGTCTGTAATTCCTCTGGTAAGTGATCGTCTTTGTCTGGAATTAAATAATAAGAATAATTTTTCTAGCGATAGGCTATCTAACTCCTCTTTCGGAATGCCTCTGTATAAAAATTCTTTAACCAATTCTATTCTCCTCTGTTAGTGTTCGATTTCTATGGTCCATATTATAGCATTCCTATCTTTGTTGCCAAATCTCTGGCCTTTTCGGTATTTTCAAACTGAACAAATGCTTTTTTGCCATAAATTGTTCTTGCAGTGTTTACTTTTCTAACATTTTGATTGTAAAGGGTCTTTACTGCTTCTGAAATTTCTGATTTATTTGCAGATATCTCTACAATGAAACAAATTTTACTTTCATTTTCAATCATTGCAAATGTCTTTTCTGTAATGTATGGTTTGATAATGATTTTCATTGCTTGATCTACATTCATTGTCTTTTCACCATTACTTCGAGATGTCTTGATTTTATCTTTCCAATCTCCTCTATTGCAGACTTGGAATATACTGTTAATCTAATTGGATCAGAACCTGGGGCTAAATCTAAAACGCTCAAGTCTTTGACATTTCTTACTTCTACACCTGGTATTGCCCCTGTTGCTTGTGAAAGATTTGATGAATCAGCAGTTACAAACAAAACGCTCTTTCCTACTTTTTTACTTCTACCTCTGAGTCTTGATTGTCCAGAACGTGGTTTTCTTGCATTCAGTCTTTCTACATCTTGTGTTAATTTCAATGCGTCTAAAACTTTGGTAATCTCACTTGTTTTAGCAATAGATTCAATGTCATCTGATACTATGATTGGAAATGATTCTATGCCTTCAACTTTATGACCTCTTAATTCTACAAGATCTTTTGATGCTGTAGCTGCAATTGCAGAACATAATGCTAGTTTGTTTTCTTTTTTGTTTAATTTTTTATAAATTACCTTCTCGACAATTGGTGGATGTGCTTGTCTTCCTCCTCTTGTAGATGCTACTTCAGCTCCCTGTCCTTGTCTTCCACCGCCTCCTCCTTGCATTCTTGCTACACGAGAAACACCTTGACCTGTTGGCGGATCGTTTGAATCTGCAACTACGTCCATACCTGCCATTGGTTTTCTTCCCTGTCTTTGGAATTTATGGGATGTTAAATTGGTAACAGCCTTGTGAATCAAATCTCTTCTATATGGAGTTGAGAAAATCATTGGTAACTCAATTTCAGTATCTTTTGTTCCAGTAGTTGTGTATGATGATATTTTCATTAGATAACTACCTCCAAAATGTTTGGTTTGATGATTTTGTCTGGTGCGTTTCTAATTTGACTTCTTAGTTTGATTAATCTCTTGTAAGTTCCTGGAACTGAGCCTTTTAGAATGATAAAGTCTCCTTTGACTAAACCAAAGTGCTTGTATCCTCCATCTGGATTAATTTTAATTTTATCTGATTCTGTATTCCCCATAATCATAATTCTTTTATCATATTCTACTCTTTGATGGAATCCAGTTTGACCTGCTCTTGGAACTGTGTACATGACACTTTGTGGTGAAATAGGTCCTAATGAACCCACTTCTCTAACTGTTTTTCTTGATTTGTGTTGTTTCTTTTTAACTCCCCATCTTCTCATTACTCCTTGCCATCCATGACCTTTTGTAATTGCTGCAACATCTACAGTTGAACCAGTTTCAAAAATTTGATCGATTTTAATTTCTTTTCCAAGAGACTCTTTTACATGTGCAAATTGTTTTGCAATATCTCCACCGCTAACCATTGCTTCAAAAATATATGGTTTTTTCATTTCTAATCCGGCAGCTCTTGGAGAAACTGCAACAATTGCAAAAATTTCTTTAATCTTTTTTAATCGTGATTCTGCATTTTCAATTGAACCTGCAATATTTTTAATTGTAATTTCTTTTGCAATGCTTTTTGGAATATCTTCAGCATAAACATCAAACTCCGCATGTTTTCCATCATGATCTTTTGAATATCCTCTAATTCCTAAAATCAATACTGGTGGTGTAACTAACACTGTTCCCAAACTAACTAGTTGTTTTCCTGCGTTTGGTACTTTGTCACGATCATCAATACTAACAATCTGAACACATCCTGCTTTGAATCCACAATGCGCTAAAATTTTTGGTTCTTCAGAATCTGATCTACTTGGCCAAGATCTAATTCTTGCTTCCATGCTTTTTGCGCGTACTCTACGTGAATATGCAAGACTTCCTCTACGTGGTTGGTGTCGTTTTCGAGCTCCCATGACTAAATCGCATCATCGATTTCCCTCTATTAAACCATGTGAGGTATCGTTAACCACTTATTTTTATTAGGTTAACCATCTATGCGTAATTTGTCACGGAGAAAATAATTCTGAAACAGAATTCCATATTGTAATTCCGCCTACTATGATCCCAAAAACTCCCAACCCGATGGCAAATAATAAGAAATTTTTTCGTTCTGCCATGCTACGAGTTACTTTGAGCATTAAGTATCGATAATGTTCCAAGTAGTGCTTCCTCAAGACGTACTGTTTCAGTAGCTTGATTTGGGAAAAAATTTAATGATTTTGCATTTTGAACCTTGTTCATTTTACCTCCGATGATCTCATGCACTTGGGAGGGTGCGCCTTCCCCACGCCTTGGGGCGGAAGTATCCCCATGCACCGGTGGAGTGGGGCTGGCAATGGGTATTTCCACAACAACATCGCTGGCACAGCCCCAACACCGGTGAGCAGGGACGCCATCACCTGGATCCCACCGTGATTCAAAAGGCCGTGCGGCGGGCGGTGCTCGCCTCTGGAATCACCACGCCAGCCACGCCCCACACCTTCCGCCATTCTTTCGCCACCCACCTGCTGGAACGCGGCCAGGACATCCGCACGTTTCAAGAGCTCATGGGCCACAAAGACATCAAAACCACAATGATCTATACGCATGTGCTGAACCGTGGCCCCCTTGGCGTGTGCAGCCCTGCCGACCTTTTGTAACATTGCAAACCCTTATAGGCGGACCCGCCCATCAAGCCCGTAATGGTTCCCACTTGTGTGAATTGCTTGTCATCACAACAGGTCTCAAAGGTGCCTGCCGCTTGCCTCCCCTTTTAGACGGCCAAAACGGCGGAGAAGGAGACAGTATGCGGATCCGCCTAAATATTGTTGGTATCTACTTATCGTTTGAGGACGTACTAACTTTTCGCAAGGAGCTTCGCAGTATGATTGACAAACAATCCTTTCAACTTAATTTTTGTTAGACCTGAAAAACTATCTTGGGACGCATGGGGTGGGGGGTGAAGACAACTCGTGTGGAGGAGGCCACGGAGGTGATTGCTCAGGCTACGGAGGGGTCTGCTCAGACTACTGAGGTGGGTACACTTCCCTCCAGCTCATCCCAGAAGAGATCACTTCATCTGCACATCAGAATCTCCCAAGCTACTGACTATTAAAGAGAATGGTGAAGAGCCATCTCTCTCGTTTTATCACCTTCCAACATCGCCATTCACCTGAGCCGCCACCGCAAAGCCAAGGTTTACACATATTGATTGCTGCGGCCAGGTGATGGCAGCGTTAGGCCAACAGTAGGTAAAGTGCAATGGATGGTCCAACTTCGGCATAGACGCTGTTAACCACGCAGGCAGCCTTGTATAATAATGTGAACATATGCCTTTCAGGCTGACAAGCCAAGCCAGCCTTTGAAGAATAAGTGCATAAAGATTAGCACACCAATGAACCCACACCTATCTGACTTCCTGCAGGTCCGCACATCGAAGGAGATAAGTGGCTTAGGAGTCTTGTGTAAAACGACTAGCACAAAAGAAGTGAGGCCTACGATCCAGGTACAAACCCTGTGTTGGCTAGTTAGCTACGCATTAGTTCTTGCTGTTTACTTGGGACTTCCACTTTGCGCGTCAGCTTCGAAATTGAAGAGAAAGTGCCGGGAAAAACTGTTGGAAATTGTGAAGTTAAAGAAGGAGATTAAATCTATTGATTCTGCTCCATTGTATAAGTGGGCCCATTTTCATGCGCTCTTGCGGCCATTGTTTCTTTCTGGAGTGCAGCAGTCTCGCAGGGCTAAACTGTCTGCTCGTCACGATACTCGCTGGGTACATCTGCATCGTGCGCATATTAGGAATTCTCGCGCACTCATCCTGTCGCGCTCTGATATTTATTCTGTCCGGTTATTATGGAATTTATAGTTAGGCTAAATAACCAGAAGAAGCTATTGCGGGAACATTTCTGGCTTAGAGTTGAGTTGACTCGCGTCGTTATCCTTTGTTGTGGGGATTAGCGCAATAAATTACTATTATTCCTAATGTGTATTTCTCACCTCAATAAGCATTCGCTAGAAGAAGTAGCGCTTGATTTACCTACCGTGTCTTTTAGGTTGATCTTCGCGGGGAGGCGATATTACCTTATGGGATTGTGTGGATGACCTGATCTGTCTGGCTGGAATTCCAGAAATGCATTTTGCCCTATTCTAGTTTTCGCAGAATCATAGGTCATCATCTTATTTTTGACAACTGCCTATTAGAAGGCGACTGAGGAATAATCTCTTTTGCTGGGGGCCATCGTATTGTGTGGTCGATAGTTGTTCAGTCTTTATTTGATAAAGAAAGAGGGGGATCTGTTATGGTTGTGCCTCCCCTTAGGGCCCCGGCGTGCTGCCTATGTAAGTTACCTTGCGGCCTGGTGATAGCGTTAGCGGTACCCGACACCGGACAAAAACGGAGTAGAATTCTGGTTCATACACCTGGGTTGAGGGCCATGTCAGCCTTGTTGAAGAAATTGAGACAGGCCGGTTTAGTGCAGAGTCGGGCAGTTGCTGAAAACTGGATACTGCAATTCATCTGTGAGGGGGAATTGAATAACTTTGACGTGGCTTATCTGCGAATGCGATCTGCGTGCCTTGTTGTCTCTTTGAATTATATACGTTTTTTTTTGTTCTGTGCACTCTCTGTGGTGGTTGTTATTTGTGGTCGGTAATTTTTTGCTTGTACCTCTGGTGAGAATCATGAGCCATACATGAAGACAATTCTCATCTACATATGCGCTTGGTTGGGAATGGTGGTCCTTGCATGCCGATAGCGAATGGCATTATGCGCAACAATACATATGGCCATTCAATGTCAGCACTTGCGGCACATCAATTGTCGACAATTATCTTGATCCTTTTGTTTGGCATTTACGTATTCATTCTTACCGGGCAATTCCGAATTCAATCAGCCGCTGAAGCATTTGTGATAGGCGGGAGTTGGCTGTTAATGACAGTCATCTTTGAATTCATATTCGGTCACTACGTAGCCGGTCATTCCTGGGGTAGGCTGCTACAAGACTACAATATACTAAATGGTAGAATATGGGTTCTTATCCTTATCTGGACATTTATAGCTCCGTACGTATTCTACCGATTGAGATTCTAACATTGCCATCCACCAGAGCCGCCCCCATACAGGCTCATTCAGCTAGGACAGATCACTGCGGCTTGGTGATGGCAGCGTTAGACAGGCCGAAAACCGGTTGCGGCGCCGTATCCCTTGAGATACAATGGTGGCATGGTGGAGATTCGGGAGACACCTGCCTATGCCGAATGGTTCAGTGGGCTGCGTGATCGAGCGGCAAAAGCCCGCATCGACATTCGGATCAGGCGTTTATCCCTGGGAAATCCAGGTGATGTCCGGCCCGTCGGAGAAGGTGTCTCTGAGCTTCGGATTCGTGATGGCCCTGGATACCGGATCTATTTCATAAGCCAAGGCAACATGCTTATTGTCCTTATTGTCCTTCTCGCTGGTGGCGACAAGAGCTCTCAAGCAAAAGACATCCAGCATGCCAAGGATCTTGCCCGTAACCTTTAGGGAGAAACAAATGACCAAAACTGAA
>CALNZF010000005.1:0-8101 GCA_942490965.1 uncultured Nitrosopumilaceae archaeon
TAGTAATTTTGAATGATATTGAGATGCAGGGATTAGTCAAGTTCAACAAAGAATATCTTGATGAAGAATTTTTCAAAAATTTTATGAAATTTAGAAAAGCATTTTCACATTCAATGAGTGAACTAATCACTAAATTAGATACATTTAGCACAAAAAATGAGGAAATGACAAGTTTTTTAATTTACTCAGAATTATCAAACGTTAATTTTCATCTAGATGCAGTAAAGAAATTTTTAAAAATTATAATCAATCCGATCAAACTAGAAGAAGGGTTTGGTAAAAATACGACGTTGGAACAAATGATAGAAAGAATTTGTAAAAAAATGAACTATAATGAAAAATTACAAAAATCAATCAGAGGTTTATTTTTAATAGATTTCAGGGAAGCGACAACACAGCAGCAATTCATAATTGAAAAAACAGGTCACTTGGTAATTTATCACAAAGATGAAAAAAGAAAACAGCATCTAAACATCAAAGATTTGGCAGATTGCACATCGCAAGCAATGGAAATATTATCTGCCATGTTTGATTGGTCAAATGGTAAAACACGAGACCCTGAGAAAAAACAGGACGGTTTTGATGATATAGTCAGTGATTTGAAAAAGCATGTTCAAGAATTAGATAGCAAACTAGACAAACTAGCATAATGAAATCTATTGCAAATTATCAAGATAGTACTTTTCAACTCGTTCTATCATGGGCCCCACATAGTCATCACAGGTTTTGATAAATTCTTGGCGTGTATTTTTCTCACTGCTAACAAGAATCACAATCTGATTAATTTTTCCGGCCAGTCACTTCTTCAAACATTTGAGCGTAGCATGTAGTTTGCAGATAATACTCATACATGTATTCATCAACCTGAGGCTTGCGTTTTGTCTTGTAATCGATGATAGATAACTCCCCATTATATTCTGCAATCAAGTCACTGGTTCCTGCAACTTGTAGTTTATCTGAATACATCCTCTGTTCAATGCACGTGACATCCGAAATATTCTCAAGAAAGGGTTTCAAATTATTAAAATGTGCAACAGGTAACAAATCAAACTCCTCCAATGCCAGACGATTGCTCAGATAGTCCTCGATGATCTTATGGGATTGTGTACCAATGTCTTGGGCTTGTTTTGTTATGTATTCATGAGCTGGTTCATTTTCCTTCCACATTTGTAATCCGTTTTTCTTGTGTTCAGGAGATGTTGCAGAAAGAATGGTGCTGATTGAAGGATAAATTTTGTCAAATTTAGTCTGATACCAATGTCCATCATCCCTATCCAAAAGGATTGGTTCCCGAGCGTTTAGCATCTGTGTAAAATTTGCCACTAAAAATTTTTGATAACAGTGGTTATTGAATGATTTGGATTTTACAGCATTTTTTTAAATTTCTCAAACTCGGATCTGGTTTTCACAAATTGATCCGTTATAATTTTTCTCAATGAAAAAAGATTATCCATAGAATCATTAACGATATGAATTGACTCGTTAAGGATCACAGCATCAACAAACTCCTCATCAGGATATACGGTATACTCAAAGTATTCAGCATCAGTTTGAATCTTTAATTTTAATCCCATTAGTAGCCCCAAATCATCATGTTTATTCAAAAATCCAATCAGACTAGCCTTCAATGATGGATCGTCAGACAGCGACGCATATCTGGAATTATTTTGATTATCAATGATACATGCAGCAGGATTTCCCTTGGCATGTAACACCTTAGAATCGTGAGTTAGGACAAACTCATCAGGATCAGGCATCTTATCCAAAGGCATAATCAGAATGTAGGTAATTTCATTAAATAAGTTGGCTAGAGTTTACAGTTAAAATTTAGTCTTTAGATTCATCATATTTTTCATCAGATTCATAATTTTCTTTAAGATCAAGCTCATGTTGTTCCTCTCTCATCTCTTCTTGTTCAGATGCTATATTTTCAGAATCTTTTGCATTACTTTCAGGCTCATTTGCCTTGTCTCTAACTTTTTTCATGACACAGAATTTACTTAGCGTTTTTCTCCATCCCATAATGAATTTATGAGAAACTCGGTTTTAAGTATGTTTGAAATATGGAAACAGGGTAATCATAGAATATCATATGTTCATTAATAGTGATTCAGTCTAAAAATTCATTCATGAAATTTTGTTATAACTGTGATTCAAGGCTCGTACAAAGCTATGAAGATGTTGGTGGGCCATGGGTTTGTCCAAAGTGCAATCCGGAGAAAATCATAGTCAAAACGCCAACTTATGGTGTAAACTATTCTGGAAAAACTAAACAGTGCTCCAAAGGTTGCGGTGCTGAGATTTACTGGGATGAGGGATTCAAATCAGACAGTGGAAAATTCATTCCAATTGATGCAAGGACAGATGAGCCACATAGATGTGATGGGCCAACTGAATCAGAAATAGGATACTATCCAGATGAAATAAAAAAATATGCAAAACCAAAGCCAATGGAACTTGAAAACAAAATCCCATTACCGACAGGTATCATGTATGATCTTTCTAAAATTCCAAAATCACTAATTGATAACGACCCGATAATCAGAGAAATTATTCAAGGACACAAGGAAGAATCCCTTGCATTAATTCACTATGAAAGACTAATCGCACCAGAAGGTGAAAAAATTCCAATTGAATCTCTAAAAGATGTTTTGTCAGAGAACATCATCAAGGGGTTACAAAAATATGGATTCACAGGTTTGCTACCATTTCAAGAAGAATCAGTAAGAGCAATCCTAAGAGGGGAAAACTCAATTATTTCAGCACCTACAGGTTCTGGAAAGACAGAGGCATTTGCAATCCCAGTTTTACAAAAAATTTCAGAAAACCCCACTCCAGGAGTGTTCACACTATTTGTGTATCCTCTTAATGCTCTAATTGATGACCAAGTATCAAAGATTTCAGATTTAATTCAAAAATGCAAACTCGCTGACAAAATGGCAGTATACTCCATTCATGGAGGGCAGAGTACAGAATACAAAGACATGATCATCTCAGATGCTAGTCAGAAATCGCTCATCATTGCAACAAATTTTGATTTTATTAATTACCATTTAATTTTGCAAGATAAGAAATGGAATGAATTATTCAAAAATGCAAAAATAATAGTAATGGATGAGGCACATTCCTATACCAGTTTTCATGGCTCTAATGTGTATCATGTTCTAAAAAGGATGAAGAGATACATGGGCAAAGTTCAGTATGTTGGAGCATCAGCCACATTAGATAATTCGAAAGAATTTTTCTCAAACATGTTTGATTTACCTGAAGACTCATTCACATATATCAAAAGTCAATTTAGACGAAAACAAAACATGCACATGTTTTTTGTAATGCCTAGAAAATTCAAACAAAGAACTACAATGGAGATGTTATCATCAATTTGTTACAAAAATAATACAACACAGTTAGTATTTAGCAACTCACACAATGATGCAGAGTTTCTTGCATCAAATGTCGAAGAGGCAAATAGTGGAATTAGAATCCAAATTCACAGGGGGGGCCTGGACCAAAGAGATAGGAAACTGTATGAATCCCAAATGAAGGCAGGAGAACTTGATGTTCTATCATGTACTCCAACATTGGAATTGGGTATAGATATTGGGCATGTAGACGTAGTAATTTCTGCATTCAAAAATGAGTTTGATTCTTTCATTCAAAGAATAGGCAGGGCGGGAAGACTGGGACAAAAATCATATGCCATCTGTGTCTTTGATCCAGATGATGCGGCATGTCACTATTTTGCACGTCATATTGACGAATATCTCTCACAAGACCACGTAATTCCAATTAACAAAAAAAACCCGATTATATCAGAAAAACATGAGGAATCAGCAGAGATCGAAGACCAATCTGCAGATGAATCAGACAAATCACAGTTTTTTGACTTTGCAAACAGCATCAACTTGCGAGGAGCGTCAGGGGAAATTGCAATCTATTACAATTCAAGAAAAATTGGAACCAGGGGCGTACCTGTAGGATATTACCAACTTCATCAAAAGGCAATTTATCATTTCAACAAGCAAAACTATGAAGTAAATTCTCTGATAAAATCTCAAAACGGTGCAAGGGCATATCTTGTAAAATCATATGAAAAACAAAAGAGAACCATCCCCATAGTTAGAACATCAATCATTCAGACATCAGAAGGTAAAGCAACTCATCGAGAAATTATCACTAATGGAAAAAAAATATGTCTGCGTTATGGAATTATTTCGCTAGATCGAACCATTACAGGATACATGAAGGGGAACTATAATGAGACGACAGACAAATATGAAATGCATAATGGAGGCAATACTTCAGGATGGAGAAACTTCCATTGGAAATCAAAACATTCAGCAGTCAGCATAATACTCCCTCCAGAATTCATCTCAAAACAGATTTCTGATTCAAAGAGTCCCATAGTTAATGACTCCAACGTTCACACTATTTCACATGTTCTAGTAAATGCAAGCAAGATTTTAACAAAAGCTGAATCAAGCGATATTGACGTATATTATGAAAAAGGAACAATTTACATTTATGACAATTCGTCAGACGGCTTTAACGGATGCAGTAAAATCATCTACGATGAGTTTGAAAAAGTACTCAGCACCGGATATTCACTGGTGAATGACTGTGATTGTCCAACTGACAAAAGTCAAGAAGAAACGAATTGGGGAGGTTGTCCAAAATGCACATTTAGTACCAACTATTGTCAGACTAAAAATAAAGAACTATCTAAAAAAGGAGCAAAGGAATTCTTCTCTGCATTTCAGTTATTGTAAATTTGAAATTAGTTTTTCAGGCAAATGGAATGCCCTTACATGACGATTTAGGAATCCATGGCTGGTCAGCTGTATTTCACAGTGAGGGCATTGCACCATTGAATATACAGTATAGAAAACACAGTTAATGATAACGGAATTTAAAATAAAAATCGCGTTCCGGAATGGAAAATAACACCGCAGAATCACCAAAAATCATCATTATCTGACTAGAATCATACGCACAGGGTGTTTGTGCAAAATTTACAAACACGCCATTAAGTATCAAAAAAACATAGTTTTAGATCCATGGTTGTGTCGATCTTTACAGGGTTTTATGGGTTTTTTGTGAATTGAGATGAAAAAGACCCTATTTGAGATTTCTAAAGAAATTTTTGACAAAGTAGTCGGAATATCATATGAGGATGTAGATTTCAACATAACAAACCAAATAGAATATGCAAAAATTGAATATGAAAAAAAGATCACAGTCACCATACCAAGCCCACTAAGCCTTCGTGATCAATATTTTCTTGAAGGAAATGTTTATTCAGATTATCAAAAATATGTTAACTCAATTTGGAGTTTGTATTTATCTACACTTTATCATGCAGGAGCACATGCACGTCTTTCCAATTATGCAGCATATGACCAATGGTTGAAAAATAAATCATTTGAAAAAGGCTGGAATGTAATTAATTTTATTGAGGATGTTAAAGTTGAAGGGTTTCTCAAAAAAAATCATCCAGAAATTTGGCAAAACATGACAATGATAAAAATGATTTATGATACCCATTACGATAATCAAATTCATAAAAGTTCAGAATTTTCACGAGAAGTTTTCTCTAAATTTTCAGGAATTGAAAATACAAAAAAGACATGGAGGGAAAAAGTTACAGAAACATTATCAAGAATGCATGATTATAAAATTGAACAACTTGTTCCATTTTTAGATTTACTTTACAAGAATCAATATCTTTTACCAAAAAACAATTATCCTTATTGTGATCGTCCTTTTTATAAAAAATACCAGAAAGGGATTCCCGACATGATGATTCCTTCAAATAAAGAATTTGAAAATAACATAGAGGAATTAAATGAAAGTTGGTTAAAAGAAGCATTTTTGGAAGCTCAGCAATTAGAACGTTATCAAAAATACGGAAAAAATTCAAATTTTGACGAAATACAAATCAATCCTGAAAATTTTGGAGAATTTATGAGAATTACTAATGCAAATGCCTCAGATTTAAAACGATTACGAAATACGCTCAGAACGCTCTCATTTTATGTGGATTCTCCAGCATTTGAAGAGATAGGACTGATTGAAATGCCTTCTGCAATACAACGAGTTGGAAGTCAATGTGAAGAAATTGAATGTTTTGAACAAGACATTCCACGAAAAGAGAGTGAAAATTGGGTAGTTGTTTTTGACAATAGTTCCAGTATGAAATTAAAATTTGAAGAAATGAAAAAATTTATCATCTGTTTAGGTGAAACTGCAGAAGAAATAAATCGAGATGGGGGTAAATGGGGATTGTATAGTTTTAACAACAAATTTTTAATTGTAAAAGATCATCGAGAGAGTTACAATCAAAAAGTTAAGGCAAGAATTGGAGGATTAAAAAGTTCAGGGCTGTCATTTATTTCTGATGCAGTTGACATGGGCTTAAAAATTCTGCAACACGATACCAAGTCAGTTAACAAATATTTAATCATAGTATCGGATGGAAGAATATTGGGCTCTGAGCAGGCCGACAATGAATTTTTAAGATCACTGCAACGTGCAAAAAAACAAAGAATAAACTTGATAGGGATCGGAACCCCAGAAAATATGAGACAGCATTTTGCATTTACAGTGGATTATACTGATACAAAAAGATCAGTAAAAAAATTCATCGACTCTTATTCAATTCTTGTTCAATCACAATAAACCACATCAAGTTCAAAGAAGAATAGGTTTTCAAAAATAATTTTAGATTTATCAAGCATTTCGTTTCATTAATCTATTGTAAAGAATAATGAACGTCGCAAAATAGAACTATGCCAGTAGGCAATGTTTTTGCTGTAATGCTGTGACCATCTTCTAATCCCTTCCCACAAATGTAACACTCTACTTTACTTACGGAAGATGAGATAGTTTGTGATTTGAGAACATGCATTTTCTGCATGATTGTTTGATTTACCCCCTGCATGGTAATTAGACTACGATCAACTAGACTATAAAGGTACCGTACCATACGGTAATTATGTCATGCCTAAATAATCAGCAATTTCAACTAAAAAAAGACAGATCAGAAGCATCTCATCAATTTAAATAATAAACCAACAAAATTTTGTTTATGGGTGGACACCTTTGGAAAGACACAAGCAAAAGTAGTACCTCTAGATTTATCTGAAAACCAATTCCAAATTTATAATAAAATTTCAAGAAACTATTCACATTCATTTCTCTTTGAATCATTAACAGGTCCAGAAGTCTTATCTGAGACATCAGTAATGGGGTTTGATCCAAAAATAATCCTAAAAGGATATTCAAATAAAGTAGAGATTACTCAAAATGAGAAAACTAGAACCATCCAGACCACAAATCCATTTGAAGAATTGAAAAAATTACTAGGCAAATCAGATGATCAAAGTTATCGATATTTAGGAGGAGCAGTAGGAGTGGTGAACTATGACGCAATCAGACTAGTGGAAAACATCGAGGATTCACATAATTCACCTCAACCGCTAATTGAATTTGGGATTTATGATGATGGAATTCTATATGATAAAATACATGAAAAATTATTTTATTTTTATCATGATGAGAACAGATTTGAAAAATTTGTAATGAGTGAGGATACATTTGGGAAATTTCATGCAAGTGAGGTTACACCAAACATGGATGAATCAAAATATTCTGAAATTGTAAACAAGGCAAAAAAATACATTCATGATGGAGATATTTTCCAAGTAGTATTATCTAGAAAATTTACTTTTGATACAAACGGTGATAATTTAACACTGTACAAAACACTAAGAAAGTTAAATCCATCACCATACATGTATCATCTAAAACAAGGAAAGAAGACAATAATTGGAGCATCGCCTGAGATGTTAGTTAGAATTACAGATGATAAAGTAGAGACATTTCCCATTGCAGGAACAAGAAAAATTACAGACAATGAGGAAAAAAACAAGGCATTATCTGAAGAATTAATTCATGATGAAAAAGAATTGGCAGAGCACACAATGCTTGTAGATTTAGGTAGAAATGACATTGGCAGGGTTTGCAAGTACGGTTCAGTTCATCCAGAATCATTAATGGAGATAAAACGATTCAGTCATGTTCAACACATAGTCAGTCATGT
>CALNZF010000006.1:0-3748 GCA_942490965.1 uncultured Nitrosopumilaceae archaeon
TTTTGTCTTTATTTTAAAAGAGACTGCTCCGTTTCCCCTAGTTTTCCAAGGAATATTAGGATTAAATCGGATTAAACGTGGGAAATCTAAAAATTCTGTTTTTTGTTTTTGTAGTAAATCAACAATTTTGTAAGCAAGAAAGGTGGTGCACATCCCTTTAGGTGAATCAGTATCATCAAATCCAACATTGAGAATAGATTCCTTTTCCATGACTTGTTTTAATTAATCAGACATTTTTAGTTGTTGTACGCTACAGTTGATTTAAATTAATAACACAGTATTCCAAGCTAATTTGATTGTAATAGATGAAGCAAGAATTTTTAAAGAAATAGAAGAAAAAAAACCAGCATCAGTTTCATTAAATGGTCCAGATGGCATGCTACCTCAAGTTCAGGATATGGCAATTAAAATCTCAACAAAATATGAAATACCAGCATATGTTTTAGCAGACACTACATGGGGAACTTGTGATTTGAATACAACAGGTTCAAAAATATTAGGAGCAGAAATTCAATTTAATATCGGACATACCATCAATACAGAATCATTAGAAAAAAATTTAGTCTTAATTGATGCTTTTGATGATGTTGGATTTGATAGTGTCGCAGAAAAATGTACAGATCTCTTAAAAGGAAAATTGATTTCACTAGTTACAGATAGTCAACATTTGCATCAAATGGACAGAGTTGAAAAAATTTTAACAAAAAATGGAATTAAGGTGAAAATTGGAAAGGGGAAAGGACAGTTAAATGATGGTCAAGTATTTGGTTGTGAATTTTATCCTGCTACAGAATTAAAAAAAGAAGTCGATGCCTATGTATTTTTAGGACAAAGTAATTTTCATGCCGCAGGAATTGCATTATCAACGAATTTACCAACATTTGTTTTAGATCCTTATTTTAATGAAGTAAGAGAAGTGACAGAGTTTGCACGTACGCTAAAAAAGAAAGCATCTCTAGCAATATTCAAAGCAGCAGAAGCAAAATCATTTGGAATAATCATCGGATTAAAAGAAGGGCAATTATCCAAGGTATTTGGCTTGAAATTTAAAAAAGAATTAGAAAAAGAGGGGAAAGCAGTTCAATTATTTGCACTTACAGATATTACAAATGAGCGATTAAACAATCTAAGAGGAATTGATGCATTCATTCAAGTTGCATGCCCAAGGATTTCTACAGACAATCAATTTGACAAGCCAGTGTTATCTACCCCTCAGGCTAATGCACTTCTAAAAGTTTTACGAAAAGAAAGTATTGATGAATATCTAGAAATTCCACATTGGTTATAATTATAAAACTAATTTTTTAAATTTAGGATCATCTAATAATTTTTCAAATATTTTTGATTTTTTGGCTTTTATTTTGTATTTTGTTCCTTGAGAAATAGCACGCTCAAGTAAATCTAATGCTTCTTCATTTTTTGACAACATTACAAAACTACAAGATTTATCAAATAAAACATCCCCATTATCAGGATAATCATCCAAGATTTGATTACAACATTCGATAGATTCATCAAAATTGCCAACTGAGAATAAAATTCGCTCTTTATGATATAGTGCAATCTTATATTTTGAATTATTACCTAGTATATGATCACACATTGCTAATGCATCAACAAATTTTTCCTGTTTACGAAATGACGAAATTTTGTTAACTAATAATGAAAGATCACCTGGAGAGATCTGTAAAGCAGCATCATAGCATTTTATGGCATTATCAAAATCTTTTAGTTTGCTGAGAGCATACCCCTTATTGTTCAGTGAGCTTACATGTTGAGGGTTTTCAGATAAGATTTTGTCATAGTATTCTATTGCTTCATGCAATTTACCTTGTAAAAATAATCTATTACCCTCATCTAAGATGGAGTTTGTTTTTGGA
The DNA here is from genome assembly GCA_942490965.1 of uncultured Nitrosopumilaceae archaeon. Taxonomy (GTDB): domain Archaea; phylum Thermoproteota; class Nitrososphaeria; order Nitrososphaerales; family Nitrosopumilaceae; genus Nitrosopumilus. Next base: position 1,881 of record CALNZF010000006.1, read on the forward strand.
TCATCCATATCATTAAGATCCTGGTTTGATCAGGATTTTTCCAAACAGACCTTTACCTTTGAGCATTTTTGTATGAGCCACTGCAGCATCTTCTAGTGAATATACAGAATCAATAATAGACTTAATTTTGCCTTGTGACATCCAATACAGACCTTGTTCTAATTCAGCCCTAGTTCCCTGAGTAGAACCTAAGATGTTGATTCCTTTGAAAAAAATATGACGTAAATCAGTTTTTGCATCATATCCTGTTGTTGCACCAGTTGTTACAATAGTTCCACCATAATTTAGTAAAGTGAGTTCTTTGTTCCAATGAGTGCCACCAATATGTTCAAAAATAACATCAACTCCAGGTACATCTCCAAAGGGTTTAGGGATTTTTTTAGCAATTGATCTTACTTCTTTATGCCAATCTTCTTTTCTATGGTCTACAGCATAGTCAGCTCCTAGTTCCAATAATTTATCTAGTTTATCAGGGCTGGCAGTAGCAATTACAGTACATCCAAAAAGTTTTGCAATTTGAATCCCATAATTTCCAACTCCAGAGCTACCTCCCATAATCAATACTACTTGTCCTGGTTGAATTTTTGCTCTGCCAATTAGCATATGCCATGAAGTTAACAAAGTCATTGATGCGGCAGCTGCTTGATCGTATGAAACACCTTCTGGGATTTTTACAACATTGACTTCTGGAAGATGTGTAAATTCACAATATCCGCCCCAAAGAGGTCCTGTTTCAAAACCCCAGATGGTTCGTTGTCTGCAATCAAATTCTCTACCATCAGTACATGCTCTACAAACTCTACACGACATATTTCCATGTGAGACAACCCTATCGCCAATTTTGATATTTTTAACATCACTACCAATAGCTGTTACTTCACCAGCTGCATCAGTTCCAGAAATATGGGGTAACGGAATTGCCAATGGCTTACCTCTCATTCCCCAGATGTCATCATAGTTTAGAGCGGCAGCTTTTACTTTGATTATGACTTCGTTAGATTTTGGTTCAGGGATTGGAATTTCTTTAATTTTTAAGATTTTAGAAAAATCATCATCAACAGTATATTGATCATATACCAAGGCTTTCATGATTTTTATCTAATTTTTTGAAGATATATGATTTATCAAGATCCATTAAACCACAAACAATTATAATCATAAAAGCAGAATTCTCAATATGTCTGAAAATACAATATTTCCAGGTGACAAAATAGCATCTATTGAAGAATACGAGGCAGGGCATAACGCTTTTGACGATGGAGATATGGTCAGGGCAGCAACTGTTGGAGTAAAAGATATTGATAAGGAATCAAGGACCGTAAATGTAAAACATCCAAAACTTCTATCCATTCCCAATGTAGGAGACATCATTATTGGAACAGTTGCAGCAGTCATGTCATCAATGATTGCAGTTTCTATTGATTATATCAATGGAAAACCAACTACATCAAAAGTTGAATGTATTTGTGGAACACGTAATTTGAGAATTAGAAATATTGCACTAGTCAATGACATTGTTACACTAAAAATTATTAGCCATCTAAACGGTACTATTCATGCATCAATTAGTGAACCAAATTTAGGAGTTTTATTTACCAAATGCAGAAAATGTGGAGGTAAAGTTGTTGCAATGCGCGATGCAATAAAATGTACAGACTGCGCATGGATTGATGAGAGAAAACTTTCTGCAAACTTTGGAAACACTGATTTCGTAAATTTAAGAGGTTAAGAAATGATTCAAGTTTCGTTCCAAGGTGAACGAGGTGCTTATAGTGAAGCTGCAGCAAGATCATTTTTCAAAGAACAAATTGAAACTATACCCCATGCAACATTTGCAGATGTACTGGAGAGTACTTCTAGGGATAAAA
>CALNZF010000007.1:0-5675 GCA_942490965.1 uncultured Nitrosopumilaceae archaeon
ATCATATTTTGAATCTTTTTGCAATGATGAAATTATTTTATCTGGATTGGTTTCATTAAATGTGGAAACGAGTTTTCCCATGTGTTGTTTTGCTTTTGGCCCAATTCTTTTTCTTTCTAATTCAACTACGCCTTTAACTGGTAATCCTAATTGTTTTAGTTCTAGGATTTGTTCCAGCCCTGATTCTTTTTCTGTTTCGGTAATTGTAAATTTTTCAACGTTGAGTTGAGATTGTAATAGTTCTGATAATGATTCAAGTTTATTTTTCTGTCCTTTCTTGACACAAATTTGTGCTTCATTTAATGGCCATCTTCTTTTTAGCTTCCCTTTCATTCTTGCAGCTGATGAAATGGATACGATGTCTTTCATTATGTCAAATGACTCTTCAATTTCCTCATTGACTAAATCTTTTTGATACGTTGGCCACTTGTCAAGTAGGATGCTTTGTTTTTCATGAAATATTGATTGGTAAAGATGTTCACTTGTAAATGGACAAAATGGATGAATCAAAATATCTAATGTTTTTAGAACTTCTCTTAGAACTGCATATATTGACAATCTTCTGTTTTTCTTCTCTTCATCCTCATCCCATAATTCCCCTCTGGTGATTGGGATGTAAATTTGACTGAGGTTGTTGATTATGAAATCATCTATTGCTTTTGCCCCTTCGTGGAATTTACATGATTCATTTTTCTCAGTTAGAATTTGAATTAATTTTTGGAGTTTTGATAATAGCCAGATGTCAGGTGATGTGAGTAAATTGTTTTGCTTTGCCCATTCTATTGTATTTGTTTGATCAAAATTATCATATTGACTGTTCTGTTGAAAGTACAGATGAAGATTGAATAGCGTATTGATCACCTGATATGGTCTTGACATTAATTCATCTGTACTGAAACTCAGTGGCTCTATTGGACTTGCTTTCCACATGAAATAGAATCTAATCAGGTCGACTGGATATTTTTGAAGCAATTCTGCCCCTTCTAGGACGTTGCCTTTACTTTTGCTCATTTTGCCTCCGTTTTCATCTAGCACGTGTCCTTGAAACAAAAATGCTTTGTAAGGTGGGGTTGCAGCATTGTTTAAAATTACATTTTCAATAAGTAATGTGTATGCCCAGCCTCTAGTTTGATCAATGCCTTCTGTGAAAAAGGGTGCGGGAATTTCATTGGCATATTCTTCATCAGTTAATGATGAATATGGTGCAGAACCACTGTTGTGCCAAGTATCTAAAACGTATTCTTCTCTTTTTGTATTGACGCCGTTGCACTTTTTACATTTTATTGCAATGTTATCAATCCATGGTCTGTGTAATTCAAAGTTTGGACCGTCAGGCAACTTGTCTGCTGAATCCACAATGTCTTTTCTTGTAAAGAACCAATTTTTTTCACCACAATCTTCACAATTCCAAACTGGTAGAGGGCAGCCCCAAATTCTTTCCCTGGAAATACACCACGGGTGTCTCTCTTTGATAATTCCAAGAAATCTGTTTTTTGGTTGTTCAAAAAAGTATTCTACACTTTGTGCTGCATCGATTGCCTTGCTGTCTAATCTGTCTAATTTGTAAAACCATCCTCTCCTTGCAAGCCAGACGATTGGATGGTGTGATCTCCAACATAATGGGTACTTGTGTTTGATTTTACCAATTTTTACTAGGGCATTGCACTCTTTTAGATCCTCGACTATTGGTCTGTCTGCATCTCTGACAAACATCCCTTGATATTTTCCAGCTTTTTCAGTAAATTTTACCTCGTCATCAATTGGGCTGAAAATTTTGACTTTACGTTTATTTGCAATTTTGATATCTTCCTCACCATTTGCAGGTGATAGATGGACCAGACCGCTTCCTGTGCTAGCATCCACAAATGTCTCTGATACTGCAACATGATAGTTGTCTAGTTTTGAAATTTCTTTTAGTTCTGGAATTAAATGTAGTAATGGGTGGATGTATTTTTTCCCTTCAAATTCTGAGCCTTTTGCAGTTTTCTCAATTTTATAGTCTTCAATTTTAACATCTACCATGAACTCCTCTAGTCTTGTTTTTCCAATGATCCAAGTCTCATTTTCCACTTTGACATATGCATAGTCTTCTTCAGGATGTAATCCTACCATTGCATCAGTAACTAGTGTAAATGGCATTGTAGTCCAAACTATCAGGAATGCATCTTCATCTACTAGTTTGACTTTATAGTATAGTGACGGGTCTTTGACTTCTTCGTATCCTTGATTCACTTCTGCATGACTAAGTGACGTTTGACAACTTGGGCAATATGCAATTACGGTAAAGTCTTCTTCCAAAATTTTATTTTCATATGCTTTTTTTAGCACTTGCCATTCTCTTTCAATAAATTCATCTCTAAAAGTCCAATATGCTTTTTTATGATTAAATGACATTCCAAGCATCTCATCTACTTCAACCCATGTTTTGTTGAATTTCTCTACAACTTTTTTGCATTCTGAAACAATTCTTTCAACCCCGAACTCTTTGATGGCTTCACTTTTTCCTCCTGTGACTCCTAATTCTTTTTCAACTTGTAATTCCACTGGAAGCCCTTGCGTGTCCCATCCTCCATTAAATTCAATTTTTTTTCCTTGTAATGTGTTGAATCTATACCACAAATCTTTGATTACTCTGCCTCTTAGATGACCTGCATGTGGAATTCCATTCATTGTTGGTGGGCCTTCGATGAATCGAATTTTTTCACGTTCATCTGATGCAAAAATTTGTTTTTCCAAGTCAATAGATTTGATGTATTCTTTGACTTGATCTTCGATTGCTTTGGCATCAAATTTTGTGGAAAGTTCCATCTGAATTTTGGTATGTTTGTGGCATTATAAAGCTAAATTGATTTGTTGAGACTTGGATTATATAATTGGGAAAAAGATAATTTTTGTTGGTAAATGTCTTAGTGATTGGTTCTGGTGGACGAGAACACGCTTTATCTTGGAAATTATCTCAAAGCAGTAAAGTTGAAACCGTTTTTACTGCTCCTGGAAATGGTGGCACGCAAAACAATGTTCCAATAAATGCAAATGACTTAGATGGGTTGGCTGATTTTGCTCAAAAAAATAATTGTTTTACTGTGGTTGGACCTGAAGATCCACTAGCTGCAGGAATTGTCGATAAATTTAACAAACTAAACCTCAAAATTTTTGGACCCACTCAGCAAGCTGCTCAGCTTGAATCAAGTAAGATTTGGGCAAAAGATTTCATGAAACGAAATGAAATTCCTACTGCTCGTTTTGAGATATTTGATGATGCTCAAAAAGCTCAGGAATATGTGAGATCTCTTGATTACAATGTGGTTGTAAAAGCAGACGGTCTTGCTGCCGGAAAAGGTGTGATTGTTTGTAATAGTAATGAGGATGCAATTTCTGCGATTCAGACAATTTTGGTAAAGAAGACTTTTGGTGATGCAGGAAATAGAATAATTATTGAGGAGAGAATTGATGGGATTGAGGCATCGTACATTGCCCTTTCAGATGGGGATGTGGCTATCCCTATGGCTTCCAGTCAGGATCACAAGAGGATTTTCGATAACGATGAGGGTCCTAATACTGGAGGGATGGGTGCTTATTCTCCAACGCCTGTTATTGATGATAATCTATCGAAAATAATTCAAGAAGAAGTCATTGAGAAAACCATTCATGCAATGAAAAAAGAAGGAATTTTGTTCAAGGGATTTTTGTATGCGGGAATTATGATCAAGGATGGTAGGCCCTTTGTTCTAGAATATAATGTACGAATGGGTGATCCTGAGTGCCAACCCATCACCATGAGGATGGATTTTGACTTGTATGATTATTTTGTAGCAAGTGTTGATGGAACCTTGTCTTCTTTGCCTCCAGCTGTTTGGAAACCACAATCTGCAGTTTGTGTTGTGTTAGCATCAAAGGGATATCCTGAAGATTATTCAAAAGATGATGAAATATCTGGATTTGATTCTATTACTAATGGGGCAGTTGTTTTTCATGCTGGCACAAAAAAATCTGGAGACAAGATTCTTTCAAATGGCGGACGTGTATTGGGTGTAACTGCATTAGGTGATAATTTAGAATCTGCAATAGCAAACGTCTATGCTGCAACTGAAAAAATTATTTGGTCTCAAAAATACAATCGCAAGGACATTGGTCAAAAAGGACTTGCTTATCTTTGAGTTTGTATCATTTTATCTTCAGTGACAATCCAATCAATTAAAACATCGTGTTCTGATTTTGGAATTTTTTTGATTATCTGTTTTTCCAATGTGAGGGAAATTGTTGTAGTTTTATTTTCTGTTAAAAATTTGTCATAGAACCCATATCCGTAACCTAGTCTAACTCCGCTAAGATCTATTCCTACTGTTGGTACTAAAATGACATCTAAATTGTTATCTACTGGGCAATCTTCTTTTGGCTCCATAATGTCAAAACTACCTTGTTCTAGGCTTGAAAAATTGATAATTTTTCTAAATTCCATGGTTTTACCAGTAACTTTGGGCAGGTAAACCTCTTTTCCCTCACTAAGTAATTCTTGGATTATATCTTGCGTGAACATCTCACTTCCAATTGGATAGTATGCTCCAATTTTCTGAGCGTTTTTGAATGCATAGATTTTTTTTAATCTTTTCTGAATATTCTGACTTGCAATTTTTAACAAATCGTGAGATGTGTTATCTCTTGTTTCAAAAAGAAGATTTCGCAATGATTCTTTTTCGGGATTGTTATCCAATTTGACTACTCAATGATGCTGCCGTGATTGTATTTTTTAATAGCATTGCAACTGTCATTGGTCCAACCCCTCCTGGAACTGGTGTTGCAAACGATGCTTTCTGAATTATCTTGTCATAATCGGAATCTCCTACTAATTTTTCTTGAAATCTTGATATTGCAACGTCAATTACAATTGCTCCTTCTTTGATCATATCTGGTGTTAATGTGAATTTGTTTCTATCGCCAACTGCAGTGATGATGATATCTGCTGCTTGACATAATTCAGTTAAATTTTTAGTTTTAGAGTGGCATGTCAATACGGTGGCATTTTTTTCCAATAACAAATGATATAGTGGCTTTCCTACTAGATTACTCCTGTTAATCAATACGATGTTTTTTCCTTCCAAATCAATTTTATGATAGTCAAACATCTCCATTACTCCTGATGGGGTACATGCAACCAATGCAGCTTTTTTCATCGCAAGCAATCCTGCATTATGAGGTGTTAAACCGTCTACATCTTTTAGTGGCGATATCCTTGAGGTTGTTGTAAATTCGTCTAATTGTTTTGGTAATGGAAGCTGAACCAAAATACCGTGAACTGATTTATCTGCATTTAGATCATCAATAATTTTACTTAATTCTGATTGGGTTGTATTTACATCGAGTTTGTAATCCTTTGTTGCAATTCCAACTTCTTCACATGCTTTGTGTTTGTTTTTTACATATGTGGCAGAAGCTGGGTTATCTCCAATCAAGACTGTGGCTAGACAAGGTGAAATCCCTTGATTTTTTAGTTCCTCTGCTGCTTTCTTGACTCTGTCTTTGACTGATTGGGCAATAACTTTACCGTCAATTCTAACTCCTGCCATGAACTGTTTTTTGATTTATTGATATTTAATCCTTGGAATTCAAAGTATGAAAATCACGGAAAAGAAATTAAGTGGTTGTTTTTCTAGTCATATCATGTTTGTAATGATTGC
>CALNZF010000008.1:0-3847 GCA_942490965.1 uncultured Nitrosopumilaceae archaeon
CAATCACTTTTTCTCCTGATTTTACTATTCTTCCAGATATTCCTAGAATATCTTTTATTGATTTTGGATTTTGTTTAGAATATACAAAATTCGTTTGACATTCGGGGATATTTTTATAGATATTTTCAATCTCCGTAAATTTTTTAATCGCTTGAGATAATTCTACATTAATTCTATCTTGATTTTGAATATTTGTTATCCTGATTCCTTTGCCTACTTTTTTTGCATTTTTGATTGAATTGAATGTGGCTTCTTTTGAAAATTTCACTGATTCTCGTATTGTTTTGTTGTCTGCAATCGCAAATATCATGGCTGCTGAATAAGTGCATCCACTTCCATGGTTTGTATTGGGAATTTTGTCTCCTGAAATCAAATATTTACTGTTTTTTTCTTGAACAAAATCTACTACCTTGTTATTTTTTACATCAATTCCTGTAATGACCACGTTTCTTGCACCCATTTTTTGAATAATTTTTGCAATTTTTTCAATAGAGTTTTTTGAATTTACCTTGGTTTTTGATAATATTTCTGCCTCGAATTTATTTGGTGTAATTATTGTGGCAAGCGGAATTATGTATTCTCTAAAATCCGCCAATGCTGATTTTTCTATCAAATCTCCACCCGTTGTTGATCTGATTACTGGGTCTACCACTATTGGAACTTTCAATTTTCTTAATTGACGATGCAATGTTTTAATTATTTCAGAATTATACACCATTCCAATTTTTATTCCGTCAATTTTAAAATCTGACAATACTGATTCAAGTTGATTTTTTAGAATTTTTTTTGATACTGGCTCTATCATTCCAAAACTTGTTGTGTTCTGACTTGTGATTGCTGTGATGACAGTTAACGCATGTGCGTTAAACTCTGAAAATGCTTTGACATCACTCTGAATTCCTGCTCCTGATGAAGGATCAGATCCTCCAATAGAAAGTAAATTCATTATATTTTCTTAATTATGAGTACTAATCTGCTTTTCCTTTTTTTTGAATCTGATTTTATGATATCTGTTTTATACTTGAACTTCATGCTTTACTTTAATGACAAAAATTCCTATGGTTGATGATGCTTTACCTGAAGTTTTACAGTGCACTGTTTGTTTACTTCCAATGCAATACCAAACCATCAAAGATGGTAAGTTTCTGTGGCAATGTTTCAAATGTGGAAAACAATATCTTATCTCTAAAAATTTGGATGACAATGTGGAGGAGAGCTGGAGTCCTCCACGATAATGAGTACTGAAACTGATTCAGTTAAATCTGAAAATCTAAAACTTCGAAATTACATTTCTTTAGTTTATGCTGAAATTGAATTATCTCAACGTCTTTCTGAAATTAAACAAAACTTTGCACATTCACCTGATTCTGAACGTATTCTTGTGCCTATTTTGGATAGACTTTCTAAAATCGAGTCAGAAAAAGAATCTTTAGCAATTGATCTAAAATTAATTAAATAATTATGATGATGTTTGAGTGACACAGCCAAAAGAACAGAATTCATCCTTCATACTGTAAAATTCCCTTCCACAATGTCTGCATTCTCTACTTGTTCTCACATGATCTTATACTCCCTATGCCATAAAAGATCGATCGTCATTCTTAATATAGTGCCAAAATATTTTATGCGATCGATATTTTTTATGGTTTTCACGATTGTTTAAATCAGGCAAGGACATAGAATACGTTATGGCAACTCAAATGACATCCGCACGACGCGGAGTGGCAACTGATGAAATGAAATTAGTTGCTAAAGATGAGGATGTCTCACTTGAATGGCTAATCCCTAAAATTGCAAAGGGATCAATAATTATCCCTAGTAATAATGTAAGACCTCAAAAAATTCATAATGTTGGAATTGGTAAAGGTTTGAAAACCAAAGTCAATGTCAATATTGGAACTTCTACCTTAAATGTAAACATTGAGGATGAAGTTGAAAAAGCTAAAGTCGCAATCAAATATCATGCTGATACTATTATGGATCTTAGTGACGGTGGAGATGTTAAAAAAATACGTCAAACACTAATGGATGTTGCACCTATAACTTTTGGAACTGTTCCGATCTATGAAGCTTACAACTATGGTGTTGAAGTTCACAAAAATCCTTTGAATTTAACTGAAGATGATTATCTAAATGCGTTTGAAAACAATGCAAAAGATGGTGTCGATTATACTACAATTCATTGTGGTATCACAAAAGATATTGCAAAAAGAATTCTCAAAGTGCAAAGATATGGTGGTGTTGTGAGCAAAGGTGGAACAATCACTGCTGCATGGATGTTAAAACATGATAAAGAAAATCCATATGTAACTCATTATGATTACATGATGGAAATTGCCAAAAAATATGATGTTACATTTAGTCTCGGTGACGCATTAAGGCCAGGCTCAATTTTGGATTCTCATGATGAATTACAAGTTCAAGAGATGATTAACATCTCTCGACTTACCAAGCGTGCACATGAACATGATATTCAAGTAATGGTTGAAGGGCCAGGACACGTTCCACTAAATGAAGTTGCTGCAAATGTGAGATTGGCAAAATCACTAATTGGCGATGTCCCGTATTATGTTCTAGGTCCATTAGTTACTGATGTTGCATCTGGACATGATCATATTGCTAGTGCAATTGGTGCAGCTGTTTCTGCAAGTGAAGGTGTTGACCTTTTATGTTATCTCACTCCTTCTGAACATTTAGCATTGCCAAATGCAGAGGAAGTAAAGGCTGGATTAATTGCTTATAGAATTGCTGCTCATGCGGGAGATCTTGTAAAGATTCGTGATAAAGTTATCAAATGGGATATGGCAATGACTGAAGCTAGACGTACCTTGGATTGGGAGAAACAATTAGCATTGTCAATTGATCCTGAAGGGGCTGCAAAAATTCATAGTAGAACCGGACAGCATCCTGGAAATAATGTACCTTGTACTATGTGTGGTGGTGCTTGTGTCTACATGATGTTGCCACAACAGAAAAAATATGAAAAAGAAAATGAGAATTTACAACAAGTTGAATAATACTTTTTGAAGACTGGGGACTGTTTCATAATTTTCTAATTCTTCAATGTTAATCCACTTAAAATCCGAATTTTCCCAGTTCAGTTTGATTATGGGGTTATTGGATTCAAATAAAAATGGAAATATTTCCCATTCGTGATTTTTGTATTGTGGGGAGTTGATTCTAATTTCTTCACTAGATTTGATTAGTGTAATTTTATCTTCTGTAATTCCAACTTCTTCAAAAATTTCAATTTTTGCTCTGGTAAATGGATCTTCATTATTTTCAATAATGCCGCTTATTCCTGCCCATAACCCCTTCATGGATTTTACTTTGTTACTTCGTTTTAAAATTAATAATTTGTCATCATTTCTGATGAACGATGTAACGATCTTTGTAAAGCGCATGTCGACTATTTTTCAACTGCTTTTACCATTTTTGTCATTCTTTTGTAGGATTCATTAACATCTGTATGTTTGGCAAGTCTTTCTTGGCATTCTTTGATGTAATCTATTACTTCTTCTGTTTTTGATTCTTGAACTGCTGTTAGAAGTCTTCCAATATCCTTCCAAAGTTCTTCAGCAACTCTGCGAATCTCTGGGTTTGCAATTATCGTCTCAATCAGTTCTGGGGATTCAGTCATTATGCTTTCTGCCAATGTCTTTTGAACTCTGAAAGTTGTACCTGACATTTTCTCCGTGAGGTTCATCTTTTCATCTTTTGAAATGATATTTGCAAATACCAAATTCATTAAATGTGTTAATCCTAAAATTACTGCTATCTTTTTGTCATGTTCCGCAGCATCTATTGTAACAAAGTTTGCTCCTTCGAATAATGTTTTTGCAACTGT
>CALNZF010000009.1:0-6058 GCA_942490965.1 uncultured Nitrosopumilaceae archaeon
ATCCAGATTTTGTAGCACATTTTAGTTCAAGAGGACCAGTATCACCATTTTATATCAAACCAGAGATGGTAGCGCCAGGGGCATACATCAATACCACACAAAATAATGCAGGTTACAACTTTACCAGCGGGACAAGCTATGCAGCTCCTCATGTAAGTGGCGCTGCAGCATTACTGTTACAAAAAAACCCAGAACTTCATCATCATGAGATTAAATCCCTGTTATTGACCACAGTGAAGGACGTATCAGATGCCTATGGTCAGGGATTTTCAATTCACGAAGCAGGAGGAGGTAGATTAGATATTGGAAATGCCTACAATGCACAATTAATCATAATTCCACCTAATTTTGTAGTCAATGTTTCATCTGAGAAATCAATTGCAGAACAGAAATTTGATTTGAAATTACTTGGAGGCACATTAGATAATTTAGATATAAAATTTGAAGGTCCAGAATTTATCAAATTTGCACATGTTCTTGAAGGAGACACATTACTTGTCAAGATGAGCATGAGTGAAAAAATATTCGGAGAACATGAAGGGAGAATCATCATTCATCATGAAGATATCCGTTATGTAATTCCATTTTTATTGCATTACACAGAGGGTTCAATTTCTGTAACTCAGCAAAATCAAAAACTTTACTTTGACATTCAACATCCAGAAGAATGGAGTTTTGCTAAAATTTCTGTCATAAACAGTAAAGATGGAACTGTCTCAACTACAACTACAACTTCAGACAAAAAAGCATCAATTGAAATTTATGAAAATTCAGAATACTGGATAGATGCAAAGATTAGAGTTAATGGGAATACATCAAATGCTTTCAGTGCAATAGAGATTAATTCACTTGAGAAAAATCAGAACAGAGCAGACATCCTAGACATTCCAGAAAAACAAATTGGAATAATCAGTGTAATTCTAATTGGAATTGCAGTGTTTGGTTTGATAAAAAGAAAATAACTTATTGTGAAATTTTAGGACCGGCATCAATGATTTCTGGTGAAACATTTTCAAATTTCTCAAAGTTTTCAACAAACATTTGTGCTAATTTTTTTGCAGAAAGGTCATAGGAGTCTTTGTCAATCCAAGTATTTTTTGGATCCAAAATTTCAGAAGGAACACCTACCACTACAGTAGGAATATCCAGATTGAATAAATCATCATGTCTGTATTTTACAATGTCTAGTGCTCCAGAAATAGCAGCAGTTACCATTGCACGACTGTATTTGATCTTGATTCTTTTTCCAACACCGTATGGACCACCAGACCATCCTGTATTGACTAGGTAAACTACGGTATTGTGCTGATTAATTTTTTCTCCCAAAAGTTTTGCATAAACTGATGCAGGTCTAGGCATGAATGGGGCTCCAAAACATTGAGAAAATACGGATTTTGGTTCTTTGATTCCTCTTTCGGTTCCAGCCAACTTACTGGTATATCCAGACATGAAATGATACATTGCACCTTCTTTTGTAAGTCTGGAGACGGGAGGTAAAACTCCCAAAGCATCTGCAGTTAAAAATACAATAACTCTAGGATTACCACCTACACTTGGAATTACTGCACCAGGGATATAATCAAGAGGATATCCAACACGAGTGTTTTCTGTTAATGAGTGGTCATCATAATCTGGAACATTATCATTTAATACAACGTTTTCCAAAAGGGCTCCAGGTTTTATCGCGTTCCAGATTTCGGGTTCTGCTTCTTTACTAAGATTGATACATTTTGCATAACATCCGCCTTCAAAATTAAAAGTTCCATTATCAGACCACCCATGCTCATCATCACCAATTAATTTCCTATCAGGATCTGCTGAAAGAGTAGTTTTACCAGTACCGGATAATCCAAAGAACAAAGCAGTGTCACCTTTTTCACCAATATTTGCAGAACAATGCATTGGGAAAATACCACGGTCAGGTAAAAGAAAATTCATGACACCAAACATTGATTTTTTCATTTCGCCAGCATATTCTGTTCCTCCAATCAAAACAATTTTTCTTGTTAAATCAATCAGGATAAATACATCAGTTCGAGTTCCATCAATTTCAGGATCTGCCTCAAAGTCATTAATACATAAAATAGTGAATTCGGGTTCGTGTTTTTCTAATTCATCATCAGTAGGTTTGATAAACAAATTACTGCAAAACATACTTTGCCAGACATGATCATTGATTACTCTAATAGGTAAACGAGTTTCAGGGTCAGCCCCTACAAAACCATCAAAAACAAATAGTTCCTTATTATCAACAAAGTCCCTCATTTTTTCAAAGAGTTTTTCAAATTTGCCGCTTGGGAATTGATGATTGATTTTTCCCCAGTCAATTGTATCGTGAGTTTTATCATCATATACAATGAATCTATCATCAGGGGATCTGCCAGTATATTTGCCAGTATTTACAGAAAGTGAGCCTGTAGAATTTACTACCCCTTCCTTGCGATCTACTGCCAATTTTACCATCTCATCCACTTTGAGATTTCGGTGAACTTTGGATGGTTTGATTCCAAATGCAATCAATTGTGATGAAAATTTCTCGGTTGCAGCATTACCTAGTACTTGAGTCAGAGGATTATGCCTCCAGAAACACGGTTGTTAATCCTAGGCTGATTCATGAGTATTCGATCCGCCTTGAGTTTCCTTATTATCTTTTTCTTATAGAAAATTTTTTCTCATCTAGGAACGTATTTATTCCAAAATTCAAGACTCAATTTGTTGACGATCAACAAAGAATTACTTGCAAAGAGAAAAGAGGTTAAAGAACACAAGCCAGACTTTGTCAGACCAGAAAGTTGGCGTTATGTTAGACTTCAAACTAATTGGAGAAAACCAAAAGGTATTGATCATCACCAAAGAAAACAAAAGAGCAGAGGCCGTCCAGGTCTTGTCAAAGTTGGATATGGTGGACCTAGAGATGCAAGAGGATTACACCCTTCAGGATTTACAGATAACTTAGTTTTCAACTTAAACGATTTAGGAAAATTAGATCCAAAGAAAGATGGCGTTAGATTTGGTCATAGTGTTGGTACTAAAAAGAGAAAGGAAATAATAGTTAAAGCAATTGAACAGAAATTCAAAATTTTTAACGCGAGAGTGAGTGCAAGTGGTAGTAAATCTTAAAGCTAAAAAAAGACTCGCAGCCAGAGTTACTGGTGTCGGAGTTCACAGAATTAAATTTGATACAGACCATCTAGATGATATTGCAGATGCAATTACAAGAGAAAACATCAGAAGTCTAATTACAGCAAATACAATTAGAATTAAATCATTTACAGGTACATCAAGAGGAAGAGCACAGGAAAAGAAAGATCAGAAAAACAAAAGAGGTACAACTCAAGGTTCCAAACAAGGTAGAAAAGGTGCAAGAGTTGGCAAGAAAGAAGTCTATGTTGCAAAAGTTAGAGCATTGAGAAGATTATTGAAAATTGCAAAAGACAGAAAAGATTTGACTAATCCAGAATTCTGGGCCCTTTACAAGAAAGTAGGTGGAAACACTGTTAGAAATAAAGCACACCTTAGACTCTTGATGGAAGAGATTATAGAAAAACGAAAAGATTAGAATCGACAAATTACATTTTCTAATTCTACAATTTTGCCATTTTGAATTTTGATTCCCTCATTGTGCAGCATCATAGTTTTAACATGTTCCCCATAAGCATATCCGCCAACTTTTCCAGTGGACATTACAACTCTATGACAAGGAATAATCACAGGATATGGATTTTTGTTCATTATCTTTCCAACTGCACGTTGGCCATTTTTTAATCCAACAGCTTTTGCTAATTCTCCATAAGTTGTAATTTGTCCTTTTGGAACTTCAAGTAATTTTTTGTAAATCTTTTCTTGGAGATTCACAGTTTGATAACCTCAAGTTCTGTAGATTTTAAAAGATCAAGTACTTTTTGTTTGTGAGATCCCAATCCACGCCAATCCAAAAGAGCAGTTTTTGCCATACTGTTTTGCGTTAGAATGTGAGAAAACAATTCTTCATCTAGTTGATCTAATGCATGTTTTGGAATTACTGTGCCAAGAGCATGTTTTCCATCCAATAATTCATTTGTAAATTTTGAAGGATAGTGTGTCCCTCCAAAACAAATTGCCACAGGGTGTTCTTTGATTGGTTCAGACATTACTTTGTGAACTAATTCTGCAACAGAAGCACACAGAGACTCGTCAGTCCATTGCTTTTCAGTCGTACCAATTTCGATGAATATTGATGGTTTCGTCAAATCTGTGGGTCCATGATGAGTTGCTTCAATAGTAATTTGAAAATCTGAAAATTTTGATTGGTTCTTCTTTAAAGTTTGAAGATATGTTTTTTGAAAATCAGGTTTTGGAATTGCTACTTGTCTATCATTTCCACCAAATTTTGCAGTGGAAAAATTTCCAGTGCTATGGCATGTCAAAGCTAAAACCCCAGACTCTGCAGCATGCTTTGAGAGAAAAAGGAATCCATCGTAATCATATTTTTCTTCTAACCAATCAGCAGAAATTGCAGGTGTTGTAATTATTGCAAGGTCATAATATTTTCCACGAAAAACATCACCGTCTTGAGTCATTTCTTTAGAAAGAAACTTTGCCATATTATGACCTGCAGGGTCATCTTCAAACGCAACCAGTAATTCCATGAGATAAGAGATATAAGGACACCTTATTAATTTCAGGCAATGAACCCTAAGCAGACTTTGAAAAACATGGCCAACACAATGAAAATGGCCAAAAAGCCGGACAAAGATGAGTATCAACAACACCTTAGACTTGTCTTGTTAGGAATAGCAGGAGTAGGAGCTATTGGTTTTACAATTCAGTTTGTCTTTTCTGTGATTACATTTGGTAGATAAAAATGTCTGAGGAAATAAAATCACACTTGTTTGCAATTAGAACCACTGGAGGACAAGAAAAAGTGGTAATGAGATTATTAGAAGCAAAAGCAAATGCAAATCAAATCAACATTCAATCAGTATTTTGGGTAAGTGATTTGAAAGGATATGTTGTAATTGAGGCAATCAATCCTAGCGATGCATATCTTGCAGTTGAAGGAGTCAGACACATTCGGGGTCAATTAAGAGGAGAACTAGAATTCAAAGACATTGAAGGATATCTAATTAAGAAATCAACAGTTTCACAATTAACAGTAGATGACATAGTAGAAATTACAGGCGGACCATTCAAGGGCATGAAAGCAACAATTACCAGAATTGATGTAGACAAAGAAGAGGCAACCGTAGTTTTGCTAGATGCATCATATCAATTACCAGTCACCGTAGACGCAAACTACCTAAAGCTGTCCACTGGAGCTTAGGAAGGATTAAATTTTCAATTTGATTTTGATTTAACATGACAGAACAAAAAGTATCAGCACTTGTAACAGGCGGAGGAGCATCAGCAGGTCCACCATTAGGTCCAGCATTAGGCCCTCTAGGAGTTAACATCATGGAAGTCATCAAAGCAATTAACGATAAAACACAAGACTTTGAAGGAATGAAAGTTCCAGTGACAGTGATAGTTGATACAGATACAAAAAAATATGAAATTGAAATTGGAATCCCTTCAGCTGCTGCTCTCATCCTAAAAGAAGCAGGACTTCAAAAAGGTTCAGGAGCATCAGGAACTGAATGGGTAGGAGATGTAACTATGGATTCAATTGTCAAGGTTGCAAATACAAAACTTGACAAATCATATGCATCATCACTAAAATCAGTTGCAAAAACAATCATTGGGACTTGCTTAGCATTAGGAATCAAGGTAGAAGGAAAGACTCCAAAAGAAATTACTGCCGAAGTAACTGAAGGCAAATGGGACGCAAAATTCCAATAATTATTTAATAAGATATACAGGATCTTTATCGGTTTTTTGTAATTCTACAAAAGTTTCAGTATTTTGAATGCCGTCAATTTTTCCAATTTTATCAATTACGATAGAGTGTAGAGCTTCGAGATTCTCAGCATAGACACTAATCATAATATCGAATCTGCCTGTCACTTCTGAGATGGATACAATTTCTGCAGTTTCCATGAATTTTTTATGAATCGAGTCCTTTAACTTTGGATCTCGGTTT
>CALNZF010000010.1:0-55782 GCA_942490965.1 uncultured Nitrosopumilaceae archaeon
CCTAAATGACTGCCAAGATGTGTTACAAGATATGGGATTCCTAACTGTGCGCATCTTTCAGTTTCGTTAATCAAAGTTTTAACAGATTTCTCAAATCCATCATCTTTAGGTGATGCAAGATTTGGTAAATATGGCATGTGTGCACAAGTTGCAAATCTATCAATATTGCTTGCCTTTAATTTTGATTTGAAATTATCAATGTCTTCTTTAGTGAGTTCTTTTGCATGCCATCCCCTTGGGTTTCTAGTGAAAATTTGAAATGCAGAGCATTCTCTCTCAACTGCATTATCTACTGATTTGTCAATGGATCCGGATATTGAAACATGACATCCAACTTGCATAAACTCATTATTCCTAAAACATAATTTAAACCAGAGTCAAAATTCAAAAATCAGATTTTTAAGTGAATTCTGTGGATTACTAACATGCTAGAGTTAGGTACTGACGAACTTGCAAAATACCCGTTCCTAGAGGGTGCTGGAAAATTTTTGAAAGAAAAAGGTTTTCCACTATCTCAATTTGGAACTGATCCCGATCTTAAATCTGTCGTGAATAAGGCATATCATAGGCTTAAAGTCTCTACGGAAGGTGGCATTTACAAATCTGAAATTATAGATGGAGAAGCATCTGACACTGCTCGTGAAAAAGAGATTTTTTCATTTCTCTTAGCAATAGTATTGATAAAATTAAGTGGAATGCATACGCTCGTCAAACGATTTGCTCTTGCAGAAGCCAGACGTGCAGAAAATCATCTTGAAAAAGATTTGGGAAAAGCTTCTGATAAATCAAAAATTGATTTGGCTATTAGAATTATTTATGATTTGTTCAATATTGAAGTGGTAAAAGAAGATGAGTTTTTTAAGATTCCCGTATCTGATTATCTAAAACATTCAATAGATTTTCATGAAAGGGAATGGAAACTAGTCAATAGACATGTTGAAAATGGAAAAGTGCTACTAACACCAGATAAAACAGTTAGATTGATTCGAAAAGAATTAGGAAATTATATTACTTCTAAAATTACCAATGCACCAACTCCGCCAATGATTCCCGGACTTGAAAATATGGTAAATGAATTAACCTCAATTGGCAAAACACTTACTCCTACTTACACTGTAACAACAGGAGAATATCCACCATGTATAAAACATGCAATTGAAATTCTTGAAAAAGGAGAAAACCTTCCTCATTCTGGACGATTTATGCTTGCAACTTTTCTTTTATCAAAAGGACAAACAGTACAACAAATTGCACCATTATTCAAAAATGCACCTGATTACAATGAGCGTGTTACACTATACCAACTAAATCATTTGGCAGGAACTTCAGGAAGTGGCACCCAATACTCTTGTCCATCTTGTGAGAAACTGAAAACTCAAAGTCTATGTTTTGCTACTTCAGAATGTGATAACATCATTAATCCCTTACAATTTGGAAGGAAGAAAAAATAATGCAAGAAACTGATATACTGTTCCTAGAGGATTCATTCAAAAAATATTACTTTAATCATTTTGATCTAATCAAAGTTCCAGATAGAACATCTGAAAGAGAATTTGGCTATCAGAAATTTAATTCAGGAATGACTCGACACATTCCTATCAAAGATGATAAAGAATTACGTCTACTACTGATGCAAAATATCCCGTCTGATGTTTATTGTTCAAATGCATATTACACATTTCCTAATTTACCAATGAACGAAAAAGATTGGAAAGAGGCAGATCTAATTTTTGATATTGATGCAAAAGATCTTAATTTACCATGTAGAGAAAGTCACACAGTATCAATTTGCAATGATTGCAATGAAGTCTCAAAAACTTTAATCCAATGTTCAAAATGCAATTCATCAAAATTAGAAAAAAAATCTTTGCCTTGCAAAAATTGCATTGACGCTTCTAAAACAGAGGTAGAAAAATTATCCCAAATCCTAATTGATGATCTAGCAATCATCAAAGAAAACATTCAAGTCTATTTTTCTGGCAATGAGGGATTTCATGTTTATGTTTATGATTCACAATTTCAAGAAATTGGATCTAGGGAAAGATCAGAACTAACTGATTATATCTCTCTTCGTGGAGCAATTCCGGAAACATTTGGAATGAAGAAATTCAAACAAGATCGTGCTGCATTACCTGATTTTAATGAGAAGGGATGGAGAGGCAGATTTGCAAAACATGTTTTTGGTTCAAAATCAAAACGCTCAAAAATTATAACAGAATTACTTGCAAGCGGTTATCCGTCTTTTCAAAAAACTTTAGATGATGTTTCAGAAAACATTGGAGTAAAAATTGATCCGAATGTAACAATGGACATACACAGAATTTTTAGATTGCCTGGATCAATTAACAGTAAAAGTGGTCTTAGCAAAATTCACTGTGATGATTTGACAAAATTTGATCCATATGTTGATGCATCTTTTCTTAGTGATGAAACAGTAGAAGTTTTTGCAAACTGTCCAATTGAATTTAAATTAAGAAACAAAAAGTTTGGTCCGTGCAATAATGAAAAAGTGACAGTTCCTACATTTGCTGCAGCTTACATGATTTGCAAAAAATTAGCTAGAATAGCTTGATTTTGCTGGTAAGACATTAATTTACCAAATCTCAAGAAAATTCAGTTTTGTATAGCGCCTCTACTGATAAGCAAACCCCACCTCCTGATGCTGGAAAATACATCAGATTAGGAATTGTTGCAATTATCGGAATAGCGATTTTCACTATGGTGGGAAATCAGGCAGTTATCTTATCGATGAATTTCACAGAATTTGGCGATCAATTCACCAAGCCTCTCTATTACACACTTGTTTCAACAATAATTCTATCTGCAATTGCACTTATTCGAGTTAACATTGCAGGCCGTTCTTCTATTTTCTGGTATGCAATTAGCACCGGAATTGGATTTTTAGGAAGCGGAGGACAACAACCAATTTCAAATGCTCTAAAAAGTTTTAGAGATTACAAATTATCATCAGCACAATTTGTAATCTGGCAAATTACAAAGATACTGCTTTTCGGAGCTTTCTTTGCAAATATCATGTTTGGTTTTGCAGCCATGTCTTTCATTGATGGAAATACTTTGGGACTGGAAAATTTGCCATCATTGTTTACTTTACCCTTTGTAACCCCTGACAATAATCCAAACTATGCAGCAGAAAATGTTGTTCCGATGATTCCAGCTTTGGTGATATTGCTTCCACCGTTACTTGCCGCAATTGGGCTCCGTTTGGTTTTGTATGTTGGAATTCACAGAATAATTAACGTAGTTACATCTTATCTCCAAGATTCCAATGAAGGAAAACCAAGATATCTAAACTATGTTTCAACTATTGAGGGAATAATCGGAATTGGAATAATCTGGGCAGGAATCAATCTGTTTTTCACAGACCAAATTGATTACAATACAAGATATGTAATTGGAGGCACTCTTGTCATAGGCTTTGCATTAATTTCATTTTCAGTAGTTGATAGAATTAGAGCACGTGTACTAACTCATATGTTTAAGCGCGATGTATACATTAGATTTTTAACAATTATTGCAATTGCAATTATAGTAGCCGGTGTTGTTTCAGTGAATAACAGTATTGCTGATGCAAAGAAGATTGAATTTTTAGGACCGTACACAGCTCAACAAATAGGAGTAAATCGTTATCTTGGAGAATTAAATGACGTTCAAGAAAATATTCATGATGTTCAACTGACATCCGTTTCTGCAAATAATATCAAAAATTATGTTAAACAAAACAGTGATGTTCTTGATGTTATTCGAGTTTGGGATTGGGAAGCAGCATTTGCTAAATTAAAGCCTGAGATAGGACTGATTCCGTATGTGGACTTTGAAGATAATGACATTCTTCGTTTTAACAACACATTATACTGGACTGCTTCAATGAAGCCAATCTTACCAACATCTGTCAGCCTTGAAAACAGATGGTATAATGAACATCTTGTTTATACCCATGTTCCAAATGGATTCCTTACCTTGGAGGCTACTGATGGACAAATTGTTGACAGTGGTGAATTTTTCAAACAAAGAGAAATTTACTATGGTGAAGGAGGATTGTTTGAGCAAACTTGGTCTGCTTATCCTAATTCAAGAGATAATGAAAACAGTGCCGAACTTGGAGGTGTATCCTATTCTGGTTTAGGCGGATTGGATGTTTCACCCCCATTGAGTTGGATATTTGAGCCAAACTTTTTGCTATCATTCCCAGGTGAATCAGTCCACATTATGAGATACAAAGACGTTCATGATAGAATGGAAACACTGTATCCGTATTTCCTATATGATTTGTTTGGAAAAGAATTGGATTCACTTCCTGTAACTGATGGCAAAAATTCCTATTGGTTAATCCCACTAATCATTGGATTTGATACAGGTGATGTCCCTTGGTCAGTTGGTAATCCATACTTGCGTTTAGTAGGATATGCCCTTGTTGATTCCTATAATGGTGATATTCAATTGTTAAAAACTGGAGATGATTTCTTTACTGAAATGTTTGCAAGCCAGTACAATGAACAATTTCAACCAATGCCAGCATGGCTTGAAGAACAAATTCGATACCCAGTTGAATTATTCAACTGGAAAACTGAGATGTATAATATTTATCATGTAACAAATGTCGAGACATTTATTCAGGCAAATGAATTCTATGAAATTCCACGTGGTCTTGACACCTATTATGTTGAAGCAAAACCTCCTGGATTTGAACAAACAGAATTCTTAGGATTACTTTCATTGGAGTTAAGAGGCTCTCAGGGTAGAAACCTTGCAGGATACATGGTAGTTGAAAATGATCTTGAAAAACTAGGGGACATGCAATTTTATGAAGTCCCGTTAGATTCTGATACTAAATTAATCGGTCCTACAGCTGTTAGAGAAGCACTTGATAGAGATCCGGAATTTGCTCAACTAAAGACATTGCTGAGAAATCCAAGAGTCGGTGATAACATTTTGTATCGTGTAGGTGATCATGATGTTTACTTTATTCCTGTTTATACTGCAGGTGCTGGTGGAGTTGTTGCCCAACTGGGAACTATTGCAGCAGTGGGTGCAGCATTTAACGGAGAATATTTCGTTGGATTAGGTGAAACCCAAGAAAAAGCATTTGAAGCATACCTGAAGAAAGTTTCCGGTGTTGCATCAACTACAACTACTGCTGATGATGATTATGTTGAATTAGTTAGAACTGATAGGATTGATATCATAAAGTCTGTATTTGAAACAAATGGTATTTCTGTTTCTGAACCAACTGCTATTCAGATCCCACTGTCATTTAATGAAGGGGAACTATTCTTCTTTACTGAAAGTGATCGTGCAGATGCTGAAGAATTCTTATTGGAATTCATAGATGACTTTGTAAAACCACGTAGTGACAGAGTCTTCATGTGGGAAGAAGATACTAATCTCAATATTGGAACTGTATATGTGAAAGATGGACTTCCTGAGATACATTATGTCTCAATTGAGGTAGGCAACTAATTGCTTCTTGTTGTTGATAACGGATCTATCTATACAGAAAAATTAACTGATTTTTTAATTCAAAAAAATATTTCCTTTGAAAAACAATCTCCCTACACTTTAAATTTAGATTTGCTTTCAAACTATGATTCTTTTATTCTTTCAGGACGTAGAAAAAATGAAAAAAAAATCAATGAAATAAATTCTAAAATTATCACACATTGCATCAAAAATAATAAAAAATTACTTGGAATTTGTTATGGTGCAGAAATTTTAGCGCTTACTTTGGGTGGTACAATTAGAAAAATTTCTTCTCTCCAAAAAGGAACTGAATCAATCCAAATTATAACGGAAAATCCTATTTGTAGAAATTCAATTGATGTCTTTGAGAGTCACAGTTATGAGATATCTAAATTACCTAGTGTTTTGATCTCACTTGCCAAATCAAATAACTGTAAGAATGAAATTATTCAATATGAAAAAAAGCCAATTTATGGAACTCAGTTTCATCCAGAAATGAGTCAGGATGGCAATGATTTAATTGAAAAGTTTTGTTCACTCTGATTGATTTTAATAACTCTCAAAATTTCTTTATCTTATGGGAGAAGAGAATCACGAATTACTTTTACCGCTTGTAAATGATGAAAATATTTGTCTTCCTTTACCAATTAATGTAGTATCAAAATATTGGAACATTGATTTGCCTATGGCCGAAGCCATAGAATCTGCAAAAAAATATTCTGGATTTGATGGTAGTATTTTGATTGAGGGAATAGAAACCGCAGAAAGACATGGCTTGACTTGTAAAATTGTTCATTCATCTCTATCTGAATTGAAAAAAATTATTGATTTGGGAATCCCACCAATTGTGTTTCTTCCAGGAATCCCTGAAATTACACAACATGCTTCTGTAATCACAGGATATGATGAGCAAGAAAAAACAATTTTACATTATATTCAGACAGGAAATCAGGAAGGAGAGCAACAAGAAGGTGCAATTCCTCAAGATATTTTTGAAAAAGAATGGTCTGAGGAGGGAAAACTATTGTTAATTTTGGCCCCTTCTGACATATTAGCATCTGTAAACCTAGAAAACGATTCTAGTGACAAATCAAACAGATTGTGTCTTATTTCTGAAAAACAAAATATTTTAAAAAACAATACTGAAGCACTTGAATCATTAAAACAAGCTATTGAGCTTGATGCAAACAATTCTACTGCCCTTAATCTGTTTGGAGCAATGCTTAACGCTCAAAATTCTCCAGAATGTGTAAAATATTATGAAAAATGTTTGCAAATTAACAAGAACTCATATCTGACATATAACGGTCTGGGAAATTTTTATCTTAAGCAAGGTGAATTTGATAAAGCAGAAAATTATTACAGCAAGGCCATTGAAATTAATCCAAAACGTTCTGCAAAGATATACAAAAACCGTGCTTATCTTAGGGAAAAACAAAACAAAAATTCTGATGCCAAAGACGATCTCAAAAATTATTTAAAATATTATCCAAAAGCCCCTGACAGAGGAATAATAGAACAAGCAATTAGAGAATTATGATGCGGAGTGCGGGATTTGAACCCGCGGCCTTCAGCTTGGGAAGCTGACGTCATACCAGACTAAACTAACTCCGCCTAAAACAATACAGTCAATTATGATTAAATATCTTAATTGATAACTCTAAACATGGATGCAAGATGCCCAGAGTGTGAAAAAGTTGCAATATTAGACGACGATATAACGAATGTAAAATGCCCACATTGTAATTTTAAAGCAGATTATGAAACCTATCTTGAGATTATGAAAGACCAAGCTATCAACATGTCAGCTGATTATATCCCGGATAGACCTGGAATTTAATTACCAATAATTTCCTTTATCGGAGCAATCTAAATGGGCTCCACAATTTGGGCAAAACATATGGCATGCTTGCATATCGACCATTTTATTATTGCATCTAGGACATCTGATCTCTTCTGCCATGCCTATCATTGTAAATCTTGATTTAAAAATAATGTCCAAAGGTTAATTAGTCGTTCAACTTTTTTTTGGAATAATTGGCAAACTTCAAACTTACAATCTCTGACATTAAAGGAAAGTCAGTTTCAAAAGAACTCAAAGATAGTGATGCTAATCCATTGTTAGGATTACAATTAGGAAATGAAACTGATGCATCAATTGTAGGATTAACTGGAAAATTAAAACTCACTGGAGGCAGTGACAAATCTGGAGTTCCGATGAGAAATGATCTTCATGGTGGAGCAAGAAAAAGAGTTTTGCTTGTTAAAGGTGTTGGTTTACAAGATGCAGAGCATGGAACACGAAAAAGAAAACTAATGCGAGGAAATACCGTGTCAGAAGAAATCTATCAAGTAAATTGTAAATTTGATGGAGAATTACCAGTTGATGCTCCTGTAGAAGAAGCAACAGAAGAAAAAACTGAAGATAAAAAAGAATAACTTAACATATACCGATTCTACTTTTTGACACATGCATTGGAGAGAAACTCTTCCTGATTGGTACATTAAAAAATACGGTTATCAACCATGTGTTAACATTGGTACTGCAGGTCATGTAGATCATGGAAAAACTACTCTAATCCAAGCTTTGACTGGTTCATGGACTAGTGTACATAGTCAAGAGCTTAAACGTGGCATTACAATTCGTGTTGGTTATTCTGATGCAGCATTTTACAAATGTAAGAAATGTGCAGAACCTCTAGGATATTCTACAACTCCAAAATGTAATAATTGTGGAAAAGAAAGTGAACTATCTAGAGTTGTAAGTTTTGTAGATAGCCCTGGACACGAAAGTTTGATGGCAAATATGCTTTCAGGCTCTGCACTAATGGATGGTGCATTACTTTTGGCTGCAGCAAATGAAAAAGTTCCAAAGCCACAAACAAAAGAGCATCTCTTAGCACTACAAACTCTTGGAATTCAACAGATAGTTGTAGTTCAAAATAAAGTTGATTTACTTTCATACGAGGAAGCTCTTGCAAATTATAAAGAAATTACAACATTTGTTAAAGGGAGTTATGCTGCCAAAGCTCCCGTAATTCCAATTTCAGCACAATCTGGATTAAACATTGATGCATTAATTGGCGCAATAGAATCAACAATCAAAACACCAGAAAGAGATGAAAAAGCAGATACTGTAATGCATGTTTTACGTTCTTTTGATGTAAACAAACCTGGAATAAAATTAAAAGATATCAAAGGCGGTGTTATTGGTGGAAGTTTAACTCAAGGAGTTTTTAATGTTGGTGATGAGATTGAAATTAAACCTGGAATTGTAAATGAAAAGAAAAAGACATACGAACCATTACTTACTGAAATTACTTCATTAGGAACTGCAGCAGGAATTGTCGAATCAGTGAAACCTGGTGGCTTGGTTGCTATAGGAACAAAATTAGATCCATCAATGACTAGAAGTGATTCATTTATTGGCTCAGTAATCGGCAAACCTGGTACACTTCCTGATAATTCAACTCTGTTAAAATTAGATGTTAATCTGTTTGACTCTGCAGTAGGTGCTACTGAAGACATTAAGGTACAGCCAATTTCATCTGGAGAATTACTTCGACTTAACATTGGCACTGCCCCGGTTTTAGGTACAGTTAAAAAAATAAAATCAACAAATGTTGAGATAGAACTAAGAAGACCTGCATGTATGTTTGAAGGTGGTAATGTTGCAATTAGTAGAAGAATTAATGAAAGATGGCGACTTATCGGTGCAGGAATAATTGGTTGAAGTAATCTGTGACACAAGTTTTTTAATTCATCTAGCCACAAACAGGATCAAAAATTTAGATAATCTTGATGTTGAGATAGGACAAATTAATTTTGTCGTACCTCAAGTTGTAAAAAATGAATTATTTGAATTAGAAAAAAACCCTGAAAAAAAACAAGACATCCAATCAACTCTCAATTATATCAAAAATTTTAAGATAATTCCAATACTTGGTTCATTTGCAGACAAAGAATTACTCGATTATGTTTCAAAAAATAGAGTGATTGTAGCTACAATGGATAAAGAACTAAAAAAAAAGATTAAAAGTAATGGAAGTTCAATAGTGTCTTTTTCAAATAACAAAATCGTTTTGGAATCTTAGAAATATTTAAGATTGAGTAATTATCAATAATTTTCTATGACTTTGAGTCTTGAGAGTGAGGCATTTGAAAATGGTGGAGTCATTCCAAAAAAATATGGATATAAACATGAAAACATTAGTCCTCCTTTGCAAATTAACGAAATTCCTGAAAATACGATATCCCTTGCTTTGGTAATGGATGATCCTGATGCAATGGGAGCTGTTGGCAAAGTTTGGGTGCATTGGGTTGTATGGAATATAGATCCTAAAAATTGCGAGTTTAAAGAAAATTCTACACCTGAATACTGTAGTGAAGGGGAAACTGACTTTGGTGAAATTGGTTATGGAGGCCCTGCTCCTCCAGACAAAGAACATACGTATATTTTCAAATTATATGCCTTAGATCAAAAGCTAGTTGCTAGCAAGGGTTCCACTAAAAAAGAAATTGAATCAGAGATGAAAAATCATATTATTGCAGAGACTGTCCTTCAAGGAAAATATGCTCCTTAATCTTTAACTCTTTTAGAATTTTTTATCCAAAGAGTAATAAGCAAAGTTTTTTGAAAAATATTAATTGATAGCAAACTCTAAACTCTGCTCCGTAGGTAACTTTGATTTAAAATTAAATCATCTACTAGTAATTGGAATTCTTATTTTATCGTTCACTGTATCCTTTCTTTTGCGTGTTCAACCTGCCGATTTTGGTTTTGAACTAAATGAATTTGATCCTTTTTTTAATTATCGTGCAACTCAATACATCGTTGATAATGGAATTCCTGCATATTTTGAATGGAATGATGATCTTAGTTGGTATCCACATGGTAGAGATGTATCTTCAAATTCTCAAGTAATGCTTCACTTGATAGCTGCTACGACATATTGGATTTTTGGCGGTGGGATGGATCTTTATGATTTTACAATTTTATTTCCTGTGATATTTGCTTCATTATCTGCTATTGTAATTTTTGCTCTAGTTAGAGTGATTGGTGGAACTACTGCTGGATTATTTTCAGCCATGTTATTTTCTGTCTCTATACCACTTTTAATTAGAAGCCCGCTTGGATGGTTCAAATCTGAACCTTTAGGGATATTTTTTAGTCTTTTATTCGTTTATTTTTTATTAAGTGGGATAAATTCAAAAAATAAAAAAATCGCATTTATCAAACTTGTGGGTTCAGGAATTTTTACTATACTTTCTATTTCAGCTTGGGGAGGCAATCAATTTTTTATTATTCCAGTAGGAATTCTATTTTTAACTTTACCATTTTTAAGAACAGATCATAAATTCATAATATGGGCTATTCCAGTTTACACAATTTCTGCAATTTTAATTTCTTTCATGTTTGAGAGAGTAAATGTATTTGAATTATGGGGAATTTCATTAATAGTTTCTACTCTATTTCTTGTATCCTGTATTTTTATTCAAAATAAGAGTTCAAAAAATAAACAAAGGAATGGTTTATTATTTTTACTTGCACTTTTAATTATAACTGCTGTTATTTTTATAATCCCTTCTGATTCAAACTTTTTACCAACTGCTAGTCATAGATATCTTAATGCAATGAACCCATTTTTAACTACAACAGATCCGTTAGTAGATTCAGTTTCAGAACATGCAACAACGACATTACCGCAGTCTTTTTTATTTCATTCTGTTTTAATGATTTTTTCAGGTATTGGAATTTGGTTAATAATTAAAAATACTCAAATAAAAAATTCTAATTTTATAAATAATGACATGTTATCATTTTCATTAATTTTAGGTATTTGTGGAGTTTATATTAGTTCAACATTTGTTAGATTAGAAGTTTTTGCTTCAATTGCTGTTATTGTTTTAGCATCTTTGGGTTTGACAGCATTGATAAAAGAATTTTTTAAAAATGATTCTTACTCTAAAAAACCAATTCATAAATTATTACAAATTTCATTCATAACAGGAATAACTCTTTTTTTATTAATTCCAATGATTTATCCTGTAGGTTCAGAGCCATCATCAATTGCACATACTTCACATACAATTTTGAATGGTGGTTCAGCTTTTCCAATTGCTACAAATGATTGGCTGGATGCAATAGATTGGATGAAAAATAATACTCCTAAAGGTGCTGTAGTTGCATCATGGTGGGATTATGGTTATTGGATTCAAACAATGGGTGAAAGAGCATCATTGGCAGATAATTCTACTGTTCATACAAGTATTATTGAAAATATAGCTAAAATGTTACTAAGTAATCCTGATTCTGCTTGGAATACCCTAAATGAAATGCAAGCTGATTATGTACTAGTTTTTGTAGCAGGTGAAAAATTAAGCGTGGATGCAGAAGGGTCATTTTACAGTCTTAAAGGAGGCGGTGATGAGTCTAAAAAACAATGGTTCATAAGAATTGCCGGATATGATACGGCACAGTATTTGCATAATGATGGAATAAGTGGTACTGACTTTTTCTGGAATGAAACTTTGCTTGGAAAAATGTTCCCATTCTCGGTATTAGGCTACATAAATCCAAATAATATACAACAACAATCTGCAACTTATGTTCCTGGCATGCTTGCAATTTATGAAAAAGATATCAAATTTACATCCGATGGTGATGGGCCAGTGAGATTAGTTTATGCTTCTCCTAGTTTTACTGAAGAAAAAGTTGGACCTATGATTGGAGTTTTTGTTTATGAAGTAAACAAAGACTACAAGCCTATGTCTTAAGAATATCTTTCAGCTAATCTATATCTCATGTATTTGTCATCTGGTGAAAACTTTGCAGGATGGGCAGAAATAGTATCTGCACTACACTTTGGACATTTTTCTTTTAATGTATAATGATTACACTTTGAACATTTTCTTAATAAAAATCTCATTTTAGTTCTCTCTAGTTTTCTTTGAATCTTCTCTAGTAAATTTGAATGTGCCTTTTTTCTTTTCTATGTTTGTTTCAATTTCTTCTATTATTGGTTTTAGTAATTTTTCTGCTGATTTGAAATCTTCTGAAGTAATTGACAGTCTGTATTTTGGTGCGCCTAAATATGTAATATCTATGGTGGAATCTTTCTTTATTATATCTAACAATGTTTTTTTAATTATTTCAACACCATTAGATTCATTATTTGTAATTTCCATAATTCCTCTAATTTCAACTGAAGGAAGTTTGATTTTTGAGCAGATATCTTCAATTATAGTTGCAGTTTTTTTTGCAAGTTTTAGTTCTTTGACCGATTCTATTCCGTTTCTTCCAATAGATATGAATGCATCATAGACTGAATCAAATTTTGAATAAATACTGTCTTCTAATTTTTCGATTTCTTCATCTGACAATTTAGCTTTTTCTTGAAGATTTTGTAACAGAGTTTTACCTTTTTCAAACTTTTTAACTTCTTTGAGTTTTTGCTTTTTCTGATCTTTTGAAACTTGTTTTAAAGAGAGATCAATATCTCCTCGTTGAGCATTTACTTTTTTTACAAGAAGAACTTTTTTCTCCCCATCTCTGACAAATCTGTTTACTGATCTAATCCATCCGGGAGCAATTTCTGAAATGTGTAAAAATCCTGGAATATCGTCATATTCATCCAGTGTAACATATGCCCCATGATCCATCACTTTGGTAATGGTTGCAAGAATAATCTCACCTTGTTCAGGCATTTCTTGGATTTCAGTAGACATTTCTTCTAAAACTCCTTCATGCGTAAATTAATGTTTGCTGGTTAGAAATCAATGCCTTTTTTTGCTTTAATTCCTTGTTGAAATGGATGTTTTATCTCTCTCATTTCTGTTACAAGATCTGCAATTTCAATAACCTCGTCTTTAGCGTAATTTCCTGTTAATATCAAATCCATGCTCTTTGGTTTTGATTTTATTATGTTTAGTACATCATCTAGTGAAATTAGATTGAGATTTACTGCATAGTTTATCTCATCTAAAATTACAATATCATAATTTCCTGATTGAATTTTTTCATTACTAATTCTAATTGCCTCTCTTGCAACTCTTCGATGATCTTCTTTTGGACTTTTATCATCAATTATACCAACAAATCCTTTACCGACTGCAACCATTTCAAATTCAGGTTCGAGTCTTTTTGATGAATCCATTTCACCATAATGCCATGAACCTTTAATGAACTGGATCATGCAGATTTTTTTTCCATATCCTGTTGCACGTAAAGCAATTCCTAAAGCTGCAGTTGTTTTACCTTTACCTTTTCCAGTATATACTATGGTCAAACCATCATTTTCCATAAATTTTATTCAATAGTTCTTACTAAAAACATTGAGGACATCTATAATCTATCAATTTAAATAAAAAATGATCCTAGTCATGCAAATTGAGAATTCCTAGAATTGTGATTGCAGGTGCTACTAGTGGAGTCGGAAAGACATCAATAACATGTTCAATAATTTATGCATTACAAAAACGTGGTTTTTCTGTTCAACCATTTAAAGTTGGACCTGACTATATTGATCCAGGATATCTTTCTAGTATTTCAAAAAATCAAACATACAACTTGGATGCGTGGCTTATGGGTGAAAATCAACTATTGAATAGTTTCACTTTGAATTCTCAATCAAATATATCTGTAATAGAGGGTGTCATGGGATACTATGATGGATTTAGTGGAGATTCAAATTATGCTAGCACTCATCATGTAGCATCACTTACAAAATCACCTGTACTGCTAGTTTTAGATGCAAGTAAAACTTCTCGCTCTATTGCTGCAACTGCACTTGGCTTTCTAAAATTTCACAGAAATTCTCGTATTGCTGGAATTATTTTAAATAAAATAGGCAGTAAAAAACATGAACTTTTGTGTAAAAGTGCACTAAAAATTACAAAACTTCCAATTATTGGCGTTGTTCCAAAAAATCCTTCATTGAATATGCCATCTAGACATCTAGGATTAATTTCTACATTAGAAAGCAAAGATCTCAAAACACAAATTGGAAAAATCTCAAAAATAATATCTGAATATTTTGATGTTAACCAAATTATTAAAATTGCAAAAAATACTCCTGAACTAAACAAAAAGCCAAAACATGTATACAAGAAAACAAAAACTACCATAGCTGTCGCACTTGATACTTCATTTAATTTCTATTATCAGGATAATTTGGAGGCACTACGTCGTGAAGGTGCAAATTTAAAATTTTTTAGTCCTGTGAAAGACAAAAAAATTCCTAAATGTGATGGAATTTACATTGGCGGTGGATTTCCTGAAATTTTAGGAAATGATCTTGAAAAAAATCAAATCATGAAACAATCAATCAAGAAATTGTCTGAAAATAACCTTCCCATTTATGCCGAGTGTGGTGGTTTAATGTATTTGACAAAATCGATTTCATCTGAAAATAAAAAATATAAAATGATTGGTCTGTTTGATGCTGAAACTAGAATGACAAAGAAAATGAGACTCAACTATACAAAAGGTAAGATCATTACAAAAAATTCAATTTCTGACAAATTACATAATTTTCAAGGTCATGAATTTCATTATTCGCAATTAGATTCTATTTCATCTGATTCAAAATTTGCTTATAGTTTGGAAATTGGTGAAGGAATTAAGAAACATCAAGATGGATTGATTCAAGATAATACTTTGGCCTCATATGGACATCTGTATTTTGATAGCTCAAACTATGCAGAAATTTTTGTTAAAAACTGTTTAAACTATTCAAAAAGATGATTCTGCTCTAATTAATTTAAAAATTGCATTGATTGTGGCAGAAACTGAAGAACTGCCTCCCTTTCTACCGATATTTGTAATAAACGGTGTTTCTTCCAACTTTGACAACTCTTCTTTTGATTCAGCAGCGCAGATGAATCCTACTGGAATTCCAATGATTAAAGCTGGTTTTACTATGCCCTCTTTGACCATCTGAATTACTTCCTGAAGGGCAGTTGGAGCATTTCCTATTGCCACAACTCCTCCATCAATATCTGATGCAGCAGTCCTCATTGATACTTGGGATCTAGTTTTACCTTCTTTTTTTGCCAATTCCATTATTTCTGGTTTTGAAATATTGCAAACTATATTGTTTCCAAAATCTTTTGGATTTTGTTTATTCATTCCTCCAATTACTCCATTAACATCAACTACTATGCTACAACCATTTCTCAAAGCATTCATTCCGCTCTCAATTGCATCTTTGTGGAAAATTAACTTATTTTTATCTGCAAAATCAAAATCTGCTGTTGAATGAATAATTCTTCTAACGATAGGCCATTCTTTTTCACTAAAATTATGTGAGCCTATTTCATCTTCAATCATTTGCATACTGGCATCTTCAATTGATTGACCTTTCTTAGTTTGCATTTTCTACCTCTTTAGCTCTCTCTAATATCAAATCTATCATTTTTTGATCAGTTCCTATATGTTTTGTAATGTATGCTTTTTCTATAGTAGATTTTTCAAGCGCTGGTATCAAATCATTACTGATATCAGTTTTTACATGTGCTCCCTCATGAAGAAAATAAAACACAATTATCAAAACTTTGGGATTATCTTTTTCACAATTTTTAATTCCTTCAAAAATATCTGGTTGTTCTATCTCTAACCAACATCTACTAACATTTCTATAGGAATCTTTTAGATTATTTACAATGTAATCCAATGACATTTGGGCATTAGGATCCTTACTCCCATGTCCAATAATCATCACATCTACTTCATTATTTGAAAGCGCAATTTTATTTTCTTTTAATGTTGTAGATATTCTACTTTCAACAACATCAACCAATGTTTTATGCATGCTCATTTGCTTTGTAACTACAAATTTTACTTTGGTGTCTTTTTGATATTTCATTGCCTCAGTAACTGCAATTTTTACTTTTTTACCAGGATACAAAAAGTAAGGAACTATAGTCAAAGAATCGATATCTTGTTTCAGACATTTAGGAATTCCATCCTCGATATATGGTGGCTCTACCTCTAGAAAACAGTAATCTGTAAAAACATAGTCTCCTTTTGCTTTGATTCCTTGGCAAATTACATCTAATTCTTCAGATGCTTCTCTTTCTCTGCTACCTCTGTCAATAAGTAACAATCCTCTTTTCAATTCAAAATCCTCGCTATGGCTATAGTCAGATTTGGTGGGAATTTCTGCTTTTCTACTATCAATTCCCCATTTGATACTTTTATCGCAGCAGCTTCTGACACACTTGCAGTTCCTTCAAAAGCTTTTACTGTTTCAGAAGGATTTGGAGCAGAAATCTCTGCCAAATCTTCTCTATTTACATACTCTACTGGAATTCCCATTTCTTCCCCGAGTTCTATTAATCCCTGTACGTCTTTTGGTTTTTTTATTGATGCTAGTTTTGCAATTGATTTTGAATTTAGTTTGAATTTTTCCAAGCAAAATTCAATTCCTTCCCTAATAGTTTCTTTTGTAGTATCCCAATGTAATCCAATCCCAATTACCAAGCTGGGAGGTCTATAAATCACAGATTCTTTTGAAATTTCATCCTCAATTATTTTATCTGAAATTATCAAATATGCTTTAGACTTTGATTTTTTTAAATCTTCCATATTTTCATAAATTACAACATTTTTTGGTAATTTTTTATACCAATTTTTCTCTCCTGTTTCTTGAAATATACCAATTGGTTCTTCATTTACCATATGTGCACTGATTCTAGTTACTGTTGAATCATCATCTATTTTCCAATTAAATTCTCTTCCTACTAGATCTACTGAAATTGTTTTGTTTACATCTGCTGCTGTGGTAATTACAGGTAAAGCTCCTAGTTTTTTTGCAATTTCTTCAGTGAGTTCATTTGCTCCTCCTATATGTCCAGATAAAACACTGATCACAAAATTTGTTTTATCATCAATTACAATAACTGCAGGATCTGTTTTTTTATCTTTCAAATATGGAGCAATTAATCTAATTACTGCCCCTAATGAAAAAATACAGATTAATGCATTATTATTTTTAAAAAGTTCAGCAATTTTCTCTGTTGTAGGCTCTGAATACCATGTAATCCCTACTACATTAGTTGTCAATTTTGAAGGAGCAAATATACCCCAATCAGGAAATAGTTTTTTTAAATTTTCTCCAATATTTACTCCATTTTTAGTAATAGCAAGAACTGAAATTTTTTCCATAATCAAAATCTTTTAACTTTAATAAAATACCTTACTGTTCAGATTTTCGAGCCAAAATATTTCCTTCAAAATCAAACAATATTACATCTATTGGAACTTTTTCTTCAGAATGTTTTCTCATATGTTTATACGTCTCAGCACAAATCAAATCAAAAAATCCATTGATCTTATTCTTTTGAATGATTTCTGAAACATGTCTAGCTGTATTTGCTTTTTTTATATCTTGAATTACACTTTCATTAGCATTACATTTTTGAGCTAATTCAGCAAGAAAACTCATATCTACTTTCGATCCTTTAACATGAGTTTGTTTAACTCCTGCTGCCATTTTTGCTAGCTTTCCAATGAAACCCACAACATATGCTCTTTTGATTTCTTTTTTACCGCATTGCTGAATTGCATATCCTGAAAAATCACCTATTTGTACAAAACAATGTACTGGTAAATCTACTATTTTTTTTGCAAAATCTTCACTCCTTCCACCAGTTGTAAGCACTACTGTATCATTCCCAGCCGCAATTGCCACATCCAAATTTTGTCTAATTGATGCTGCATAAGCTGCAGTAGAAAACGGAATAACAATTCCACTAGTTCCTAAAATTGAAATTCCATTTATGATTCCCAATCTTGGATTGTCTGTTTTAGGTCCTAACTCTTTTCCTTTAGGTACTGAAATAACTACTCTGATTCCTTTTTTTAAAAGAATTTCTTTTCCTGTTTCTCTTAAATTCTCAGTGATCATTTTTTTAGGAACTGGGTTTATTGCTGGTTTGTTGATTTCCAAACCCAATCCCGGTTTAGTTACTATGACTACTCCTTCTCCGCCATCGATATCAATTTCATTTATTTTTTCAGTAAATGACAATTTCAACAATGATTTCTGCCCCATGCGTAACATCTGGATCATCTCCTCCATTTTTGATCACTATGCATTTTGCTTTGTCTGATCCAAATTCACATGAATGTATTGGGATTTGAATATAGGATCTTTTTGGTAATAAAATATCTACATTTTCAATTTTTTTCTGATTAATTATTGATAATAGTGCAGCTTTTGATGCTGCTGTTGCAGAACTTCCAGTAGTATACCCTGTCTTTAATTTTGTCTTTTCTTCTTGCACATTAGTTGTATTCATTTTATGGTATTAACTCTTATTTCTTAATTTTTGAAAATTATTCAAATAGATTTAAAATTAAAACAAGCTTAGTTCTATTATGGTTAAACCTCTAAAGATTGTTGTTACTGGAGCTAGTGGTTTTATTGCAAAAAATCTTCGAAAATATTTATCAGAAAAAAACATCAAATTAATTTCAATATCTAGAAATGATTTTAATAATTTTAAATCTGAAACTAAAATCATTTCAAAGAATTATGAAGAAAAAATAATACTTGAAAAAATACAAAATTCAGATGCATTAATTCATCTTGTTGGAATAGGAAAACAATCTGTAGATACTGACTATGATACGATAAATACTAATTTAACAAAACATGTTGTAAATCTAAGTAAGAAAGCTAGAATTAAAAAAATCATTTTTTTAAGTGGTTTAGGAGTTTCACCAACGACATCATTGGGTTATTTTATTTCAAAATATAATGCTGAAAAACAAATTATTGACTCTGGATTAGACTTTGTAATTTTTAGACCTTCATATATTGTTGGAAAAGATGATTTGCTTTCAAAAAATCTAAACAAGCAAATCAAATCTGGAGAAATTATGATTCCTGGTTCTGGTACATATTCAATTCAACCAATATGCGTGTCTGATGTTGTAAAAGTTATTTTTGAGTCGACATCACAATTGAAATTCAATAACAAAATTATCGATCTTGTTGGACCTGACTATATAACTTTTGAAAAATATGTTAAACTCTTTTCTAAAGGAACTAAAACAAAAATTAGAAAAATCAAACTTGAAGACGCATATCATGATGCAATTATAAATTCAAAATCTGATTTTGGAATTGATGATCTCAATATTTTAATTGGTAATTTTAAAGGAAATTACAAAAGATTATCTAAAATATCTAAAATTAAATTTCAATCTATATTGAAATTATTACAATCCGGAAGATTGTCTTAATACTTGTGATTTATCGGTTTTTTCCCATGTAAATTCTGGCTCATTTCTTCCAAAATGACCATAGGCAGCAGTTTTTTTGTAAATAGGTCTCTTCAAATCCAATTGTGAAATAATTCCTGATGGTTTCATATCAAAATTATTTCTAACTAATTCCTCAATTTTATTTTCAGGAATTTTATTTGTTCCAAATGTATTAACATAAAGTGATACTGGTTCTGCTACTCCTATTGCATATGCTAATTGAACTTCACATCTATCAGCTAATCCTGCAGCCACAAGATTTTTTGCAATATATCTACACATGTAACATGCAGATCTGTCCACTTTAGATGGATCTTTTCCTGAAAATGCTCCTCCTCCATGTCTTCCAAACCCACCATAAGTATCAACGATAATCTTTCTTCCAGTCAATCCTGCATCTCCATGTGGACCACCAATCACAAATTTTCCTGTTGGATTAATGTGAATCTTGATTTTATCATTCCAAAGATTTCCTAAAACTGGTTTGATTACCTTATCAATAATTTCTCTAGATATTTCTTCTTGAGAAACTTCTGGAGCATGTTGTGTTGAAACGACAACTGTTTCAATTTTAGTTGGTTTGTCATCTTCATATCTTACAGAAACTTGTGTTTTTCCATCCGGTCTTACCCAAGTGAGAACCTTATTTTTTCTAACTTCAGCAAGTTTCTGTGCAAGTTTTTGAGAGAGTAAAATTGGCATTGGCATTAGCTCTTCTGTTTCATTTGTTGCATATCCAAACATTAATCCCTGATCACCTGCTCCCTGTTCTTTTTCTTCAGTTGCTGTTACACCTTGACTGATATCTGGACTTTGCGCATGAAGACGTAAAGTTATTTCACAAGATTCTGTGTCAAACATCAAATCTTTATTGTCATATCCAATTTCTCTGATTGTTTTTCTGACTAATTCTTCTTGAGCCTTTTTGTCAAAATTCGCTTTAGATGTAACTTCACCTGCAACTGCTACAAAATCTGTGGTAACCATTGTTTCCACTGCCACTCTTGAATCTGGATCTTGTTTGAGAAATTCATCTAAAAATGCATCAGAAATATTATCACATATTTTATCTGGATGTCCTTCAGTTACTGATTCAGATGTAAATAGAAAATTATTGGTCATAAAACCACATCACTAACTAGAGTTCGTTTTCTAGTTTGATAAATAATACATTGTTGCCTCTTACGATAACTCTGCCGTAATTTGCAATTGTTTTACCATCATGAAGCTCTTCAGCATCAGTCATAATCAAATTCATATAGGAATCAACATTGTCCATCTTTCCTTTGTATTCTACTTCATTTTTCAGTCTTACAGTAACTTTCTTCTTGGTACTTTTTTGAAGAGTTGTTAGAGGTCTTTTTGCGCTAGTTGTTGGTTGGGACACTAATTGTTCACTTATTTTGAAACTTTGTTCTCTCGCATAAAAGCCTTACCTCTTTTATGAAAATTGAAATTCCTTAAATTTTTTCTTCTTTTTCTAATAATTATCCAAATGATCTCTACAGGTTTACAAAAATTAGACAAATTCTTGTCAGGTGGAATTCCTAATAATGTAATTGTAGATGTCTTTGGTGAAAATGGAACTGGAAAAACTCTATTTTTATTACAATTGTCTATAAATTCAATTAAAAACGGTGGTAATGTTTTGTATTTGGACACTACTGGTGGATTCAGACCAGAACGAATCATCGAAATTCAAAAAGAATTGGAAATAGACATGAATTTGTTGGAAAAAATCACTGTATCTAGAATTACAAATACGTCAGAACAAATCAAATCAATCAACAACCTTGAACAAAGTGACTTTACTTTAATTGTAATTGACAATATCACTGATTTATTCTCTTACGAATATCAAAAAGATGAATCTACATTTGAAAAAAATCTACTATTTATGAAATACATGCATGAATTATCAAAATTAGCAATTACAAAAAAAATTCCAATAATAATTACTAATATGATTAGAATAGCAAACGATACTGAAATAGAAAACATGCAAAATGCAATTGATCCTTACACCCATATCAAAATCCATCTTTTTAAAAATTCATCAAAATTTAGCGGTCAAATTTATTGGGCATTAAAAAAAGAAAGTTTTTCTTACACCATTAGTAAAATTGGCCTGTCTGATAATAGTGAAGATTTTTAACGGTCTATTCTTAGGTTAAATGATGGCAGGGATTTTTGATTCAATACCGATTATTACTGTAGTTTTATTTGCACTTGGCTTAGTCGGTGTAATTGTTTATGAAAGATCACGATCAAATAACACAATCGAATCATCTTCTTAGTTCTTTATTTGGAAAATTTGGCTTTTCTAAACTAACTGAAATTCAAAAGAAAGCATCACCAATAATTTTACAAAAAAAAGATTGTCTTGTAATTGCACCAACAGGTTCTGGTAAAACTGAATGCTCAGTCATACCAATTTTTTCACTTGTAAAAAATGCTAAAAAAACTGGAAAAATCAAAACTCTATACATTACTCCATTAAGGGCATTGAATCGTGATGTCTTTCGAAGAATCACAAAATATGCTCATGAAAACCAATTGACAATTGAAATCCGTCATGGTGACACTAGTCAAAAGGATAGAAAAAAAATAACTGAAAATCCACCCGATATTCTAATTACAACTCCTGAAACTCTGATAATTCTCTTAACACAACTCAAAATGCTTACTGCATTAACTGATTTAGAATGGATTGTAATTGATGAGGTACACGAGTTGCTATCTAGTGAAAGAGGTTCTCAACTTTCATTAAGTATTGAAAGGCTAGAATTAAACTCAAAATATCCACTTACAAAAGTTGGATTGTCTGCTACAGTTGGAAATGTTGATGAGGCTGGAAAATTTGTTGTAGGTACTAAACGAAAATGTAAGATTATACAAGATACTTCTGTAAGAAAATACGAAGTAGAAATAAAATATGTTGATGGGACAATTACCGATGTAGCAGAAAAAATTATTGAATATGTATTAGAATTGGAATTAGATTCCCCCGTTCTTCTTTTCACTAATACTCGAGGAGAAGCTGAATTTTTAGCATCAATTTTAAAAGAAAAATCATCTATTCCTATCGAATTACACCACGGTTCTCTCTCAAAACAAGTTAGGGAAGAAACTGAACTAACTTTACGTGAAGGAAAACGTGGTATTGTAGTATGCACATCTTCACTAGAGTTAGGTCTAGATATTGGATCCATTGACTTGGTAATTCATTATGGCTCTCCTAGACAAGTATCAAAGTTTGTTCAAAGAATTGGCAGAAGTAAACACAATCGCGATGCGTCAGCTCAAGGATTAATCATTACAAATAATCCCGATGATGAATTTGAAGCAAGAGCCATTCTCGATCGTATTCAAGAAGGCTCAATTGAAGAGCAAAAAATTCATGATGGTTCACTTGATGTTTTAGCTCATCATTTAGTTGGACTATCGATGCAAATTGGTGAAATTCCAGTGGAACTTGCTTTTAATTTAGTAACCAAAGCATATCCATTTAGAAATTTAAAAATTAAAGATCTAATTGACGTACTAGATTTACTTGATTCAAATTATTTGATATTTTTTGATAGAACAAAAATGACTTATTGGAAGAAAGGCAGATCATTCAAATATTATTTTGAAAATCTCTCAACAATACCGGATATTTTAAAATTCAAAGTTTTTGATAGTGTTGGTAAAAAAATTATTGGATCTTTAGATCAAAGATTTGTAGGTGATTTTGGTGACTCAGGAAATATCTTTGTTTTAAAAGGTTCACAATGGAGAATTCTCAATGTAGATGAAAAATCATTCAGTGTTAATGTCGAACCATTCAGAGGAGGAGGAGTGACAGTCCCCTACTGGGAAGGAGAAAGTATTGCAATTGATTATAAAACTGCACGAAAAGTAGGAAATTTTCGTAGTAAAGTTAAGAGTGGAAATATCACATTAACAAATAACATAATAGAAAAACTAACTTTTAATCAAATTCCAGATGAAAATAACATTGTAATTGAATCTAATCGATCTCAAGGCTCAATTGTAATTCATTCTTGTTTGGGCACTAAGATCAATTCCACATTGTCTACATTGCTTTCTTCAATGCTTTCTACAATGTTGGGCTCAATTGTTGATTCTCGTTCTGATGGGTATAGAATTGTTTTATCTTCTAATTCAAGAATTTCAGAAAAACTTTTCATTGAAATACTAAAAGATGATTATGATTTACAATCTATTGTCAGTGGATCTTTAACTGGAACTCATAATGTGAATTGGAGAACTTGGTGTGTTGCAAAAAAATTCGGTGTAGTTGGCCGTGGTGCAGTATATGAAAGAAAATCTGCTCGATTTTTATACGAACGATATTCTAAAACAGCACTCGTACATGAAGCATTACGTGAATTATTCCATGATAAATATGATCTTAGAAATTCTGAAATGATCTTAAAAAAGATTAAAGATGATGAAATTCATATTACATGGTTAGAAGTTGATAAATTTTCAAAATTAGCTGAACCAATTCTAGATCATACTGCAAAATATTATTCTTCTCCTGCAAATCTTGACAAAGGAATTCTTGATCTTGTTAAAGCTAGACTGGAAAAAACTAAACATCGTTTGATTTGTGCTCGTTGTGGAAAATGGGAACGTGTAATGCAAACTCATGAGGTAAAAAATTTGATGGTTTGTCCTTATTGTAAGGCAAGACAAATCACTGCGACATATTATTCAGATTATGATTTACCTAAAATAATTAGAAAAAAACATGATGGGAAAAAACTGTCTGCAGAAGAAAAACACAAGTTTGTTCGTGCCTGGAAAGTTGCATCTTTAGTTGAAAATTTCGGTAAAACCGCTATTACTGTGATTTCTGGATATGGTGTAGGTGCTGATACTGCTGCAAGAATTTTGAGGAATATGGTTGATGAGGAACATTTGTTCAAACAAATCTATGAAGCAGAAAGACAATATGTTGTAACTAGAGGTTTTTGGGATTCTTAGTTCTTTTTTATAATTTTAGAAAACGGAGTAATGAATAATTCTATTCTACCTTCTAGTCCTGGTTTTGCATTAAGTCCAGTAATTGAAATAATTTCTCCCAATTCACATTTATCGATAATTCTTGATAGATTTCTCCAGCCTTTTACCCAAATTTGTCCTGTATCATCTTCAACAAACATTTCTGAAAGTGCTATTGATTCACCTGATTTTGTTTGAATTTCACGTCTTTCAGGAACTTTCAATACTATTGCCTCAATACAGTAACTTGCATCTACTTTGATATCGTTAATTTTTGTTCTGAGTTGAGACAATAAAGGAATAGATTCATCATTATCTAATTTTCTTACAAAAGAATTTTCATCCAATGTAATTGAATTTCCATAAACTTTTGATGGCATACATTCTATGACATCTCCTTCTACACAGATGCTAGTTGAGTTTGATAAATCACTGATATTAAATAAATTCTTTTTATTGTCGACGGCCAAAATCATATTTTTGCCGCTGTCTGTTGGAGTTATAGATAGAACTCTTGTAATTATTGGTTCTGCCTCTTTACCACCTTCAATTTCAATTATTGTAGCATCATTTCCATGAATTTCTAATCCTTGATTTCCTGATTTTACTCTGACACCAAGTAATCTTACTTTGGCAGATTGTGCAATCATATTTGGGATGGCGGATTCATCTTTTCCCCAAAGTACTACTCTCATTCCATTTCCATCTTTACCTTTTAGCCTCATTCTTAGTGCTTTTCCAGGCATACCGCGAGAATTTGTAAATTCCATTCCACTAATCATTCCATCAATTATTCCAGAAATCACTAGATCTTTTTGTCCCTCTTGAGATTCACTAACATCTTTTGTAATATTATCGATGGTTGGGATTTCACTTTTCGTATCTGTAGTTTCTATATTTGATCCAGAACCAATGTTAATTGTTGGAGAACCATCCAGATCAGATTTTACATAAGCTTTAATTATTTTGATTAGATCACCTGGTTTTAGATTTTCAAGACCAGGAAGATTTGCTTTTTCATCCCATAGCTTTACACTGGCTGTGGAATTTGTATCGTACACGGTCATTGTTCTAAGATAGAATGGAGAACCATCTTTTCTAGAAAATTGTTTTGCAGGTGAGAGATTCAAAACTCTTGTTTCTAATGAAATTTCTTTTGCTCCTGCATATAGATCCTTTAATTTGATCTCGAGTTTTTCTGGTTCTGATAATGTTATCCCATAATCGGAAGCAATTAGAAATAATGCACCTTGATCTGTTAAATAACCTGCACCAATTTTTTCTTTCTTCTGTTTAATCTGTTCTTCAAGATCACTTTTAGTTAACTCTGGCTTTTGTGCAAGTAATTTATCAATAAGATTTTCAAATTCAGACAATTCATTTTTGATAAACTTATTCTATTAATAAAAATTTCATTCTTTTGAAATTTTATTTTTCTAATAAAATGATCGCTTTAACACATTTTTATTGAATTTTCAAATCTATCTGTTCGACAATTTTCCAAATCTCTACATGATTTATTGTAATTAATTCAAATTTTTGAAAAACTATCTTGATTTATCTCACTAACTAAATTAATAGGAAGATCGCAGTTTTGATATGTCCTGCATTGATGTTAACCATCTATCAAAATCATATGGTTCAGTTAAAGCTGTAGATGATCTTGTTCTATCCGTAAAATCAGGCCAAGTTTTTGGATTTTTAGGACCAAATGGTGCTGGAAAATCCACTACAATCAAACTCCTCACTACTCTAATTCCACCA
Source organism: uncultured Nitrosopumilaceae archaeon (assembly GCA_942490965.1). Classification (GTDB taxonomy): domain Archaea; phylum Thermoproteota; class Nitrososphaeria; order Nitrososphaerales; family Nitrosopumilaceae; genus Nitrosopumilus. The sequence goes on from CALNZF010000010.1 coordinate 26,528, forward strand.
TCAAGTGGTTCACTAACTATCTTGGGTGTTGACGCTGTAGCCGAACCCCTTAAAATTCGTCATAAAATTGGAGTTGTTTTACAGCAGCCCAGCTATGAACCTACATTATCAGTGGAAAAATCTCTTGAAAAATATGGTATGATGTGGAATGTCCCTAAGATTGAACGTAAAAAAAGAATGGAACAACTCTTGGATGATTTTGATCTAGTCGAAATTCGTAAGAAAAGAAATGAAGATCTATCCATTGGTCAAAGAAGAAGAGTCCAAGTTGCACGTGAATTTATGCATGATATGGAATTGTTATTTTTAGATGAACCAACAGTTGGATTAGATCCAAGTGCTAGAAGAAAATTATTAGATTATTTAAAAAATAAAGTTAAAACAGGTTTGACAATTTTTTACACCACACACATTCTATCTGAAGCAGAATACCTATGTGATCAAATAGCTATTATTGACAAAGGAAAAATTGTTACTGTTGATTCTCCTGATGCATTAAAAAATAGATTTGGAAAAGTAAAAACCATTAAAATTCATTTATTGGAGAAACTATCTGAAATTATTTCTCTATTGTCTGGTATTCCTGATTGTAAAATTGATTTTGAAACTGGAACTAATATAATTATTCGTTCAGAGCAATCTGAATTAGTACTGTTAAAAGTATTGAAAATACTTAATGATAATAAAATTGACATTGAAGATCTATCTGCGGTACCAACAAATCTTGAAGAGATCTTTTTGAATATGGTAAGAGACAATGCATCCAATAATTAGACTTGTAAATAGAAATCTCACGATTTCTCTCAATCCTGGATTTTTGATTTGGCAAGTAATTTTTCCTTTAATCTATATTTTTGTAGCTGGTTTTGCATATGCACCGTTAATCAACGCCGTTCCATTTGGAAATAAAGAACTTGATTATCCAGCATTTTTAGCATCTGGCATGATTGGATTTAACATAATGAATAGTACACTAATTTCTGGCATCATTATTTGGAATGACAGAAAACACGGAATGTTTGAACAAATTATGTCTGGACCATTCACTAGGAGTCATTACATTCTAAGTAATATCTGCACTATTGGAATAATTGGATTAGTTAGTGCTGGATTGATAGCTGTAGTTGGATATCCAGTATTCTTTGAATCTGTAGAATTTTCATTTGTTACAATTCCAATAATCATTTTTGGCGCTATCACTGGTTCAGTACTTTTTGGTTCATTGGCATCAATTATTTCAACTAGATTACGCTCAAGTGAAGGATTCAATGTAATTATTAATACTGTTTTTCTTTTTTTCGCTTTTGTTAGTACTGCATTTTATCCAGCTGGCGGTGCCCCCGAACCTTTACGAACAGCATTTTATCTAAATCCATTAACATATCTTGTAGATGTAATTAGAGCAGGAATTTTTGGAACTATTGATGAGTTTGTAATTATCGAAATGATTATTCTTGTGGCAATTGCATCAACATTATTTATCATTGCTTCACGATTACTTACAAAATTAGACTTTTAGTAACTAAAATTATTTTTTAAATTTTTCATATAATTCATTAATTTTTTTAATAATCTCTAAATTTTCATATTCTACTAATTTTAGATTTGGAATGACACAATGTCCTCCAATAATACCTGGATACATTTTTGGTCTATTGCCTAAATTTTCATGAATCTCATCTGCAAATTTCCACATTTCGTCAAAATCTATGCCTTCTTTTTCACAAATCATTTTTGTAATTTGAGCATAATTGATTAGCCATCCATAGTATGTTGTATCAACCAAAATTTTTGCTAACTCTGCAGTTTTTGTTGTTGACATCCATTCTATTTTTTCAAATCGTTTTTCTAAATCTGTTTTAATTTTAGGATCTATCTGTTTATCATCTGATGAAATAAATTTTGTGTATTTTTTAATATCATCTAAAATCGTATGCTCAAAACTGATTTTCGGAAGCGCTTGTATGTTTGGACTGTCGCGCAATAGCTTTTTGGCATTATGCCAGGTCGAATCGATCAGAAAGATCACATTCTGTTTGTCATCATGTGGAAGGGGCTTGCTGTTTAAGAGCAGACTGTCATCTCCCGGATAGAGAACATAGCAGTTGTTCTTTTCATCGTCCAAAAGAGCGTTGACAGCCTTGTGTTTGGCAAAGGCGACATCCACATAGAGTTCGGAATTTTCCAAAGAGAGGTGGGTAAAATGGCCCGTACCGTTCTTGATCTTCTTAAACTCATGCGTATGCATCAAGACCACAAACTTCGTCTTTGTCCTGATGGGCCTGATGTATTTGCACATACACGAGCTTACCGGTCTGAAACAGCTGTAGCACTTGGCTCTGTTCTCTTCTGTATTTTTACTTATGGTTTTGCACCGTCGGCACAGATACATTACCCGAAGCCTGCATCTTTAGTGCCTGCGGGTTTTTCATGTAGAACATTCTTACCGCCTGGGCAAGAGCAGCTTTTTGTTTCTCTTCGACACTGCCGCTTTCATCCAGACAGTCCGCAATGGCCTGAAGAAGTGCTTCCTGCCCTTCGGGCATCTTCTCTTTCCATGAGAGAAGAAGTGCCTTATCGACATGCGAAGGGATAGAACCCAGGATACCCACATCATTCTCATCATGTACAAGCAATCCGGAGGTAGTGCCTCTGTCAAGCGTGAGTACCTGAAAGAGATAGAGTGTATGATAAGCGAGCTGAGCCTGTTTCTCTTCTTCCGTGACAATTGTTTCGTTCATCATCCTGTTTTCGATGATCTTCACATAGGTGTCGACAACACTCTCTCCAAGACCTTTTGCCATTGCCAGATCATCTTCTTTGTTTCCCGTTGAGAAGTTTTCAAGATAAAAATGGCTTACGCCTCTGTGGCGTTCAAGTGCAGGAATATAAAAATATTTATCTCCCTGTGCCGAAGCCTCTTCATAATATGGCCCTCCGCACTTTTTAAGACATGCTTCAAATGCCTGCTTGTCCTCTTCTTTGAAAATAGACGGGTTTAAAGTCCGCCATCATTCGCCAGTATCCATGCCCGTTTTTCATCTCTGTCCAGCTGATATGCATGTGCATTGAGGGCGCATGAGGGTTTGCAGGATGGATGATAGTCGACAGTGCCGTTGCCGAGGCGAGTTGTTTCGCAGGATCACTGTCATACTGCACCTGAGACACATTCACCGAAGCACGGTTAAACAGACTCTCATCCGTGCTCACATAGCGGACTCCGCCGCCGTGGACACCCTGGGCACGAAACCACTCCACTGCTTCAAAGTTTTTGGACTGTCCTATATCTGCTGAAAGCGCATCCAATGCCTTGACAAAATAAGCCTGCAGATGCGTGACGAGTGTATCTGCTGTTTGGGCCTGTGCCGATTGTGCTTTGATTCTTCTCATAATACTCTTTTCTGCCACGCAGACAATTCTTATCTTATGCCGTTTTAAAACATAGAATGAAAGAACTGCTTGAGTGTGAGTTGTTTTATGAAATTGTACTAAAAGGAAGAGAAGAAGAAGATTAGATACAGAGCAAAGACTCTGTATTAGACTTTAAATGCGTTCTGAATACTTTTCAACAATACCAACAGGTATTTTTGATAGTCTTTAAACAGTGCAGCATAGACAGGCGTATTGCCTTCAGCCAGTGCCTCAAGAAAGCGGTCTGCAATGTGCAAGAACTGCTTAGCTCCCAGATTGGAAGCCGTTCCTTTGACGTCGATCAATATCGACCGGGCGTCTGCATAGTCTTTTTTCACCAGGGCTCCGTGAAGTTTTTTAGAAGAGTCTTTGTATCCTATGAAGAACTCTTTTAGCAAAGTCTTGTACATCTCTTCGTCATCACCGCAGATCTGCAGACCAAGATCATAGTCCAGACTTGCAAGCTCATCGATATCTACATCGATCTCAAGTTCCTGTACCTGCTCAGCCTCGTTAGGCGTCTCTTCATCAGCTTCACCAAGAGAATAATACATCGACATCACATCATACAAGGCATCCATTTTCAGAGGTTTTTCCAAACACTCTTCCATGCCTGCCTCTTTCATATGTCTGACATCATCTGCCGCGGTATCCCCGCTCAGTGCTATAATAGCGATATGATCATAAGCCGGGTTTGCCCTTATCATGCGTGTCGCTTCAAAACCGTCCACACGAGGCATGTGTGCATCCATCAAGATGATGTCAAAATCAATATCATTTTCTAAAATATCCAGGACAAACTGTCCGTCGTCTGCCATGACAACATCGATTCCTGATTCATTCAAAACACCGCTAAGGACTTTTTGATTGATAAGGTTATCCTCGGCGATCAACAGACGCTGTCCGCTGAAATCGGAAAAATCAGCCTTGGCGATCTTTCTTCCGTTACGTGTCGATTCGCGTTTTTTACGTACGTATTCAGAGACTTTTCGAGCAGTCTCTTGTACAGGAACTTCTTCAATACTCTCGGCTTCTTTGCCAGCCGGCTCATCATGCCGGACTTCCTCTTCAACTATAGAAGGTTCAGGCTCCGCAGCAAGCTCTTCCTCTTCTGCCGGCAATTCCTCAGGCATAAAACCTTCCGTCTCATCGATCTCTTCCGTACCGGTATCAGAACCGCTTTCCGCTGCCTCCTCAAAATTTTTTTCTTCTACTGCTTCGGGCACAAGATCAACAAGCTCACGCTGCGGTGCTTTCTTGCGGCTTTTAATAACTATCCATATTAATAAGATGAAACCAACAACACCCCCTCCTATATAAAGCGGGTCAATTCCGGCAATATCACTCGGGATCATAGCGTTAAGCATATTGACAATATTAGAAAAATCCATAGCAATTCCTATATAAATATATATCTATAGTTTAACCAAAAAAACTCTAAATCAAAGAGTAAAAGAAGATTTTATGTTTGATTTTATAATTTATTGTGCATTTTTCATGCCGCAAATAGTCGATATCGAAGGGATTTGAGGAGTGAAAACGGAGCTTCTGCGGGTAAAGAGAAAAGAGCTCTTTACAGGATAAGTTTATCTATTTTTGCGATAATATCTTTTTCGCGAATAGGTTTTGTCAAGAAATCATTTGCACCTTCATTCAGTGCTTCCGTACGGATAGTCTCATCTGTTGTCAAGACTATAACCGGGATAGATTTCATAATATCATCTGCACGTGCAACTTTTAAGAAATCGATCCCACCCATTATCGGCATGATTATATCGAGCAAAACAATATCAATACTTGTGTCTTTCTTCAGTATATCAAGGGCATCCATGCCGTTAACTGCCTCAATCACTTCTGAGACGTTCTCCGCCTTCATAAGCATCGATTTGATCAGTTTTCGGTTGATCATATCATCGTCAACTGCCAAAACACGTAAAGTTTTATTACTCATATATTACCTACTCTTATTCATTTTACCAATCTATAGACTGTATCTTACCTATTTTTAGCGGAAATAGAAAGCTTTTGTTCTGTTTTAAACGAATTATTCCTACAGAACTTTCCGCTTTGTAATTTTTGATGAAGATTATCGAATCGCCATAACTCGAAAAACGGGGAAACTCATTCACACCCGTGGCCGTTAATCGGCGGATAAAATCAGAACGTGTACTGATAAGGTGCAGGTTAAAGGTGTTATGAGAAAACTCATTGGCACTCTCTCTTGACTTGTATACGATGTAGTTCTTATGCGCAGCCAAGGCCACATTGCTTTTTCCGTAATAGACCATCTGCTGTACGCCGCTGGAACCGATTCGTTTGGAAAAGACATTAGGGTAGCCCAAACGGTTGGATACAAAGGCGATCTCTTTATCATCTTCTAAAAACTGCGCGCCGACATCGATACCCTGATAGTCTGTAAGTCTTTGAAGTTTCTTGCTTGCAGTCTCGTACAAATAGACATCAGGCTGTCCTTCCGGTGCCATAGTGAGAAGAAGCTTGCTTCCGTCACTGTTCACGTCCGAGCAGACCATCATCCCGTCGCTGTCCATGACTTTCTCGCTTTTTCCGGTACGTCTGTCCATCTTGTATAAGGTAGGACGGGTAGCATCCAAGACTGTATAATAAAAACTTGTCTGTTGCTTATCTGCCCAGTGAGGGAAGACATTCAGTCCGCCTCTGACGATCACGTGCTGATAAGTCAAGGTGTAGTCCGAGATGATAATATCACTCTCATTAGGACCGGTAAGACGTGAGATGAGCACATATGACTTCATCCAGTCTACAGGCTCTTCTCCGATATAGTCGTTGATATCTGTTGCAAGGTTATGTATCAGGAAAACATACAGATTCTCTTTTTTGATACGGAAGTTCTTTTCGCGCAGGACTTTAGAATCCGCTGCAGAGAGCAGTTTATAGTCACAATTCAGATTCCCGTCATCATCCTCACGCAGACGATATCGAAGAACGTAATCACGCTTGAGGTTGTCCAGAGCAACATCATTGGCATTATAATCCGTAAAATTATAATTGTCATATACGTTGAAGATAGACAATACGTTCAAGTCACTGACAAGGACTTTGAAAAACTTTTTCGACAGGTTCTCTTTATAGTCGACAGAAGCATCTTCAACAGATATTGAAGGCAGTTTGTCTACTTTTTTGATGATCTCGATTGTGGCATCTGCTCCATACAGGCTCAATGCCGTAAACATAATGATTAGTATTTTGTACAATGTTATTCCTTAGCTGTTAAAATAATATCCAGGCTGATCGCCTTCTTGTCCGGATGAGACGGGAACTGATGCAGTGCGTTCAAGCACCGTTCAACCGCTTCACGAAAAAGTCCGTCATCGGAGTGTAGCACTCTAAAGGAAACCAACACACCATTTGCATCGATTTCCAAACGAACTTTCGCAGATTTTCCCACTCCGTCAGCCGGAGGGAAAAACTTCGAATAGATTTCGGCATGTATTTTAGCCAAATATTCATCAACAACGCCAGAAGAGTCACCTACGACTTTAATCTGTTCTTTTGAGAGTCTGAGGTTTTTCATCAAAGAACTCGCTTCAGTGGACTCGACCTTCTTCGTGTCTTTTGTCTTAATGCGCTTTTGGATCTTTTTTAGAAACTTGTCATCTACCTGGGCTTTTTTAGTCTTGTTGCGCTTGACGAGCTCTTTCGTCTCGACCTCTCCAAAGAGAGAAGAGAGGTCCGTATTGACTTTTTTAGGCGGAACTTCTATCGTCTCTAAACGTTTCTCTTCCTTAGGCTCTTCTTTCTCCTGTTTTGTCTTTGTCACTTTTTTGGGAGGAGCAGTAGGGATACTGTTAAGGTTGACGGCAATATAGTCGGCTGAATTAAGCTGTATCTGTTTAATGCGGTTTTGCTGCATGATAAAGAGCACAAAGGCAACAGAAAAAAGCAGAAACAGCGAAAAAGACAGTATTCCGCCAAGATAGAAATAAAAGTCGTTGTTACGTGAAGGCACGGCTTATCCGTTGGTGGCTAAAGAGACTTCAGTAAAACCTGCCCGCTTAACTGCAGAAAGTATCATCATGACATCACCATAGCCCAAACGCTTGTCTGCTGATATCATAACTGCCGACTTCGTATCAAGGTTGTCCTGGGCATAAAGATAAAAGTTGTCTTCGAAATCATCAAACTTGAACTTCTCGGAATTGAGCAAGATCTCTTTTTTATGATTGATGACAATACTGACAGGTTTCTTTTTGCTTAAGGCTTTCTTCGCAGATCCCTGGGGAAGTTTTATTAGCTCTTCATAAACGATCGTCGGTGCGATCACCATCAAAATAGCCAATAAAACCAACATCACGTCCACTAGGGGCGTGATATTAAGTTCAGGGTTTTCATCCCATTCATAATGCATCTGAAACCTTAATCTTTAGACTTAGCCAACAAAGCGTCTGACTGCATACGGATAAGGCCGGAAAGCTCATAGGCTTCGCGTTTGAGTATCTGATGAAAGGTATAAGCAAAGATAGCCACAAAGATACCTGCAGCCGTTGCGATCAACGCATCCGAAACACCTGCTGCTATCAAAGACATAGAAGCCGAGGCTTGACCGATATCTTTAAACGTATCCAAGATCGATACAACAGTACCGAACAGACCTATAAAAGGCGAAGTAGATGCGACTACAGACAAAAGACTAAGCCCCTTTGTCGCATCTTTGGTCGCAGCATATTGGCACAGGTCCAATATTTCTTTACTTAGGTTGCTGCTTCGTTTTAAAAAAGGATCGATATAAGAAAGCGCAGATACTGAAGAAGATCCCATAAGCAGAGACTCAAGAGATTCTTTCTCTTGAGAGACCCAGCTTTGAAGGGAAAAATACCTGTAGATAAAGACCCAGGTAATAGATATAAAGTAGACTGACAACACCGCTAGCACTAGAAGTGTAACGGGATGAGAGTCTGATATAAAAGTCGAAAGAGACTGAAACATTAAAGCAGGTTCTGTGCAGCTGTCTCAAGTTTTGCAGAAACAGCAGCAATAGCAACTGAGTTATCAGAAGCAGCAGCAACAAGTGCTTTCGCATCAGCAAGTGCTACAGCAATATCGCTTTCGCTGTCACCACGGATTGCAACAGCACCGTCAGCAAGAACAATAACCTTGTTCTCGTCAACCTGGACATGGCCCCAGTTAACAACAACAGATTCAGTCGTTTTATCTTCTTTAACAAAGTCAACCACGCCTGCACTTAAAAGTGTAGTCAGTGATGCATGATCAGGAAGAACACCGAACTCGCCTTCTTCCCCCGGAAGTGTAACCGAAGTCACAGGTCCGTTGAAGATAGGTCCGCTTGGCGTAACGATCTCAAGTTGAAGAGTATTCATAGAAACTCCTATTTGTTTTTCTCATATTTAGCGATTGCTTCATCCATACCGCCTACCATATAAAAAGCAGATTCTGGCATATGATCGTAATCACCGTTTAGGATACCTTTGAAGCCGTTAATCGTGTCTTCAAGTTTAACATATTTACCAGGAGCACCTGTAAATACTTCAGCAACAAAGAAAGGCTGAGAAAGGAATTTCTCAATCTTACGAGCACGTTCAACAACATTCTTGTCATCTTCAGAAAGCTCATCCATACCAAGAATCGCAATGATATCCTGAAGGTCTTTATATTTCTGCAATGTCTGCTGAACACCGCGGGCGATACCGTAGTGCTCCTCACCGATGATCGCAGCGTCAAGTAGACGAGACGTTGAATCAAGAGGATCAACCGCAGGGTAGATACCTTTTTCAGCGATCTTACGGTTAAGAACTGTCGTTGCATCAAGGTGAGCAAAAACAGAAGCCGGAGCCGGATCCGTCAAGTCATCCGCAGGAACATATACCGCTTGAACAGAAGTAATTGAACCTTTGTTCGTTGATGTAATACGATCCTGAAGTGCACCCATCTCACGAGCCAATGTCGGTTGGTAACCAACAGCTGAAGGGATACGTCCAAGAAGTGCAGACATCTCTGAACCTGATTGCGCGAAACGGAAGATATTGTCGATGAACATAAGAACATCAAGACCCTTCTCATCACGGAAGTACTCAGCCATAGTAAGACCAGTAAGCGCGATACGGTTACGTGCTCCAGGAGGCTCACTCATCTGACCGTAGCACAGTGCAACTTTGTCCAATACGTTTGAGTCTTTCATCTCGTGGTAAAGGTCATTACCTTCACGAGTTCTTTCACCGACACCGGCGAAAACAGAAAGACCGTCGTGACCGTGTGCAACGTTGTGGATAAGTTCCATGATAATAACGGTCTTACCAACACCCGCACCACCGAATAGTCCGACTTTACCACCCTTAGCATAAGGAGCAAGAAGATCGACGACCTTGATACCTGTCTCAAACATCTCAGTCTTAGTAGACTGGTCTACCAATTCCGGTGGCTCACGGTGAATACCCCATGTAGGAGCGTCAGTTACCTGCTCGCCTCCGTCAATAGTCTCACCGATTACGTTGAAGATACGTCCAAGGACCTTATCGCCAACAGGAACGTTGATCGGAGCACCAGTATCAGTAACTTCCATACCACGAACAAGACCTTCAGACATATCCATAGCGATAGTACGTACACGACCGTCACCGATATGAGCTGCTACTTCAAGAACAAGACGTACGTCTTTACCCTCAATAGAATATTTAACTTCTAGCGCATTATTGATCGCCGGTAGAGCATCTGTAAAGTCTACATCTACAACCGGACCAGTAATTTGAATAATTTTACCTGCCATATTTCCCTCCATCATTATTTCATCGACTCGACGCCGCTGATTATTTCAATAAGTTCAGTCGTAATCGCACCTTGACGTGCTTTATTAAACTCAACTTTTAGACCTTTTACAAGTTCTTTCGCATTATTTGTTGCCGCGTCCATTGCCTGCATACGAGCGGAATGCTCAGCAGCAACAGAATCGATCAAGGCATAATACATGTTATATTCAACATATTTTGAGATAAGTGAATTTAACATCTTTTCCGTATCTTCAGCTTCGATCTCAAGCATAGAAGCTGCATCAGCCTCTTTGTCACATGATACATCGATCGGTAAGACATGTTGAACGTGAAGCTCTTGAACAAGAGCATTTTTAAACCCGTTATAGACGATTGTGACACCGTCGATCTTACCATCCATATAGTCTTGCATAGAAGATTGAATAAACTCAGCTGCACGATCCATATCAGGTTTTGAACTTAGGTCTTTAACTTCGTCAAGCATTGCAACTTCGTTATAGTTAAAGAATTCAACACCTTTTTTACCTACGCCGCGCAAACGTACTTTGACTTTTTTGTCTTTGTACTCCGCCATAAGTTTTTTAACCGCTTTAATAGTCTGAAAATTAAATCCGCCGCACAGACCCTTGTCTGCTGTAACGAAGATAATGTCGACCATTTCAGGATTATCAACAGCGATACACGCACGGTTTTCAATTCCGCCGATCTTCTGGCATTGAATACGTGTCGAGATCTCTTCGATAACTTCATTCAATTTCGATGCAAAAACCTTTGAACGCTCAGCAAGCTCTTTAGCCCGTCTAAGCTTCGCAGTTGATACAAGTTTCATAGCACGCGTAGTCTTCTGCGTGTTAGATACACTTTTTATCTGTCTTTGAATCTCTTTTAAATTGGCCATTTACTGGTCCTTAGTTCGCTGAAAAAGTTGATTTAAACTCTTCCAATGCTTTTTTCATCAATGCGTCAGTCTCATCATCGATCTTCTTAGAAGAACGGATGTTCTCAAAGATCTGAGGATAAGATGCTTCAATAAATGGATAAAGCTCAGCTTCGAAACGAACAACATTAGATGCATCCATATCATCAAGGTAACCTGCGTTACCTGCGAAGATGATAAGTGCTTGTTTCTCAACCGGAAGCGGAGAGAAGGCAGGCTGCTTAAGCACCTCTACCATTCTTTGTCCACGCTCTAGCTGGTTACGAGAGATCTCATCCAAATCAGATGCGAACTGTGCGAATGCCTGAAGTTCACGATACTGAGCAAGGTCAAGACGTAGAGTACCTGCAACCTGCTTAGTAGCTTTGATCTGAGCCGCACCACCAACACGAGATACCGAAAGACCAACGTTGATCGCCGGACGGATACCTGAGTTGAAAAGGTCAGTTTCTAGGAAGATCTGACCGTCAGTGATAGAGATAACGTTTGTCGGGATATATGCCGCAACGTCACCTGCTTGAGTCTCAATGATCGGAAGTGCAGTCAAAGAACCTGCACCCAGTTCATCATTAAGCTTAGCAGCACGCTCTAGTAGACGAGAGTGTAGGTAGAAAACATCACCCGGGTATGCTTCACGGCCCGGAGGACGACGAAGGATAAGTGACATCTCACGGTATGCAACCGCATGTTTAGAAAGGTCATCATATACGATAAGACCTTGACGTGCATTTTCACGGAAATATTCACCCATACAAACACCAGTATATGTTGCAATGAATTGAAGTGCAGCAGACTCAGCAGCTGTTGCAGAAACGATGATAGTGTAATCCATTGCTCCGTGATCTTCAAGTTTACGAACGATCTGAGCAACAGTAGACTGTTTCTGACCGATTGCAACATAGATACATACAACGCCGTTACCTTTTTGGTTGATAATAGCATCGATAGCAACTGTTGTCTTACCAGTTTGGCGGTCACCAATGATAAGCTCACGCTGACCACGGCCGATCGGCACAAGTGCATCGATCGCTTTAATACCTGTTGCAAGTGGTTCATGAACCGATTTACGTTCCATAATACCAGGTGCTTTTTCTTCTACGAAACGAGTTTCAGTAGTTTCAATCGGACCTTTACCGTCGATAGGCTCACCCATTGCATTGACAACACGGCCAAGAAGTGCATCACCCACCGGAACACGTAAAAGTTTTCCAAGACGTTTAGCTGTAGTCCCCTCACGAAGACCGTCAGTTGTACCTAGAACGACGACACCAACTGCCGCCTCCTCCAAGTTCATCGCAAGACCCTGAGCTCCGTTTTCGAACTCAACCATCTCACCAGCCATTACATTTTTAAGCCCGTGTACCTTAGCAATACCATCTGCTATTGAGATGATCTTACCAGTTTCATTAATATCAACGTTAAGTTCAAAGTTATCAATACGCTCTTTGATAATCGATGAAATTTCGTCTGCTTGTATTTTTGCTACCACTATGTTTCTCCTTTCTAAGGTTAGATTGCTTTAAGAATATGATCTATCAGTGTCGAATTGATTCTCTCTTTAGAGAAATTCACTTCTATACCAAGATCTTCAACTTCAACTTTGATACCGTCAAAATCCGTTTTCACGAACTCCAAAGTGATGCTTGCATCCACTTTTTTCCCAAGTCCTGCACTCAATGCATCTACGGTTTTTGCGTCTATATCTGAATCAGAGAAGACCTTTCCGGTATAGGCATTGTTCAATGCTGCTATCCCTTTTGAAAGCTGTTCAGCTATCTCAGGAATCAACTCTAAACGATTTTTCTCCGCCAGAAGTCTTAAGAAGTTATTGAGTTTTTCACTCCCTGCCTTTGCTACTGCTGCAAGAAGGATCTCTTCTTTTGCAGAAGCCGCGATACTCGGTGAAGAGATAAAGTCAACAAACTTTTCATTTTCAAACTGAGAAGCCAATGCAGCAAACACAGCTGCATAGGCAGTCATGTTTTCCGCATTTTCTCCATCCAGAAGTGCTGTCACATACGGTTTTGCTACTAAAGCTTCCATTTATGCCACCTTCTTCAAGATGATGTCAGCAAAAGTATCTTTGTCAAGAACAGATGTGTCCTTAGTCAACGCTTCAGCTAAAACTTCTTCAACAACATTACGAACCATCTGACGTTTTTCAAGTTCCATGATGTCGTTCTTCTGTTTTTCAAGATTACTTAAATCAAACTCAAGCTGTGCAGCCATCTTCTCATTAATAATCACATTCTCTTTTTTACAGCTGCTCATGATCTCTTTGGCAAGTACTTTTGCCTCTTCGATTTTTGCATTTGCTGATTCTTTTGCCATTTTAGACTCTTTGAGACGTGTCTGAACTTTTTCAAGCTCATCTGCGATCCCCTGAGTACGTCCTGTAAAATATCCTTTTACAGGTTCGGCAATAAGGTAATAAATAATACCAGCAAAGATCAGGAAGTTGACCGTACGCTGAATAATATCAGTTTCTGTTCCTGTCGCTTCTACCTGCTCAGATGCAAACGTCACCGCTGCAATCAAAGCCATTAAAAATACATGTTTCATACGCTCAGATCCTTATATCTTGCTAAGTTTAGCTTTGATCGCTTCTTTAAAGAGTGGAACCTCTGACAATAAAGCATTGTTCAGACTCTCACGCTCTGCAGCAAGCGATGCATTGAAAGCTGCAAATTTCTCTGCAAGCTCAGCTTTTTTAGCTTCAATTTTGCTCTCTGAAAGTTCCTTAGCCTCATTAACGACCTTTTCTCTTAACGCAGTAGCTTCCGCTTTTGCATCAGAGATGATCTTCTCAGCCTGGGCATGTAAAGCCGCGATCTCGTCATCATTATTTCCAACCTCTTCAAGGTCTTTCTTAATGTCGGCATCACGGTTTTGCATGTAACCAAGCAAAGGATTATAAAGCCAAGAGTTCAGAAGTGCGATAAGAACCAAGAAAACGGCTATTGTTGCCAATAGCAGAACCGGACTGATATCTAACATCTTACCTCCCAAGTTAAAACACCCCCGAACTTTTGCAGGTTCAGCGGCCAAAATACTTAAAATTTTGTGAGAGTATACAGTTAGTTTATTGAAGGGTAGTTAAAGTGAAAAGGATTTAAGAGAAAAATTTTGCAAATGTTGCGATTTCTTCCTCATTCGAGAAAGAAAAGATGATCTTGTTCTCTTTTGTATCATAATTTATGATGCGCTCATCTATAACATCTTTCAAAATATCCATGTTCAGACTCTTCTCTTTTGGCGCAGAAGATTTGCTTGTTCTTGCACTGTCTGAACCGGATTCTTTAAACTGTTTGGCGATCTTCTCTATATCGCGCACAGAGAGTTTCTGCCCGATTATAGAGTCCACAAGAATGTTTTGTTCTTTATTGGGAAGGTTGACCATTACCTTTGCATGCCCTGCCGTGATCTGTTTTTCTATGATCGCTTTTTGTGCCTTTGCGCTTAGCTGCAGCAGACGGAGCATGTTGGTGATCTGTGAACGGCTTTTATGGATGATAGCAGAAAGCTCGTCCTGCGTGATAGCGTAGACTTCGATCAGTTCCTGATATGACTTGGCAAGCTCGATAGGGTTAAGCTCTTCGCGCTGTATGTTTTCAATAAGCGCCAGTTCACGCATCTGCTCGGCTGTCGCATGGACGATGACCGCTTTGATCGTCTTTTTCTTAGCCAGTTTAGTTGCACGAAGGCGGCGTTCACCTGCGATAAGGACATACTCGTCCATCTGCTCGACAACGACTATCGGCTGAAGCAGACCATGCAGTTTGATAGACTCAGAAAGCTCCTGAAGTGCTTTTTCATCAAAATGCTTGCGGGGCTGGTAGGGGTTGACCTTGATGTTTGAAAGCGGTATCTCTAGGACTGACTTAGAAGGAGATATCTCGTTATCATAGGCTTCTTCCATCTCGCCCAGGAGTTCACCGAGACCTCGGCCCAAGGCTTGTGACTTTGGACCCATTCTTAACCTGCCAAAATGGCGTTAGCCAGATCTTGGTACGCCAACGAACCGCTTGATTTTACATCATACAAGATCGCCGGCTTGCCAAATGAAGGGGATTCTGCAAGTTTGACATTACGGGGAATGACGATATAGTCTTTGTTCTCTGCTTTGAACAGCTTGCTTTCAAAATGCTGTGTCAAGTCAGAAAAGACCTGCTTCGAAAGATTGTTCTGTGCCGTAAACATCGTCGGCAAAAATCCTTTGATCGAAAGCTTCGGATTGATCGTTTTACGGATAAGACGGACCGTATTGAGAAGCTGTGCCAAACCTTCCAGTGCAAAAAACTCACACTGTATAGGGATGATGACCGAGTTGGAAGCCGAAAGCGCATTGATCGTCATCGGTCCGAGTGCCGGAGGCGAATCGATGATGATATAATCATAATCTTTTGTTACCTTGTCAATCGCACGCTTTAAGATCAGCTCACGCCCTTTTGAGTTCTTGGCATCATAAAACTCTTTTTCTACACCGACAAGACCTATATTTGACGGGGCAAGTGAAAGCGTAGGAAGGCTTGTCTTCAAGATGACGTCTTCAAGTTTTTTTGTTCCGATAAGGACATGATAGATATTGTATTCATAGTCATTTCTGTGATAACCCAATGAGGTCGTTGCATTGGCTTGAGGATCAGCATCGATAAGCAGGACTTTTTTCTCTGCTACGGCTAAGGATGCTGCTAAGTTTACGGCTGTCGTAGTCTTACCTACGCCACCCTTTTGATTTGCTATTGAAATTACTTCACTCATCGTAAACTGTATATCCTTTGTCCATCTATATTCAAAGAGCCATCATCATTGAGGTCTGCATTCTCTAGTGAAATCTTGTTATTTCCGAAATGTGTACTATGCTTTTTACTGTGCGTAAATTCTACCTCGAATTTACTAAATATTTGCTTCCATGATGACTTTTTTTTAATCTTTTGAAAAAATTTGTTTAATAATTCTTTTTTATCTATCGCTATATCCAAGTGAGCGAAGCCCTGAGGAGATTTCAGAAGGTTAAGTCCGATTCCGCATACGAGATCATTATCTCTCAAAAATGTGATAGTTCCCCCTATTTTCTTATCCTTTAGGTAAAAATCATTCGGCCACTTAAGCCAAATCTTGGAGTTTTCTTCCGCCAAAGTCTCTTTTAGAAGATAAGAAAAATAAATAGATGAAGATTCCAGAGCAAGATCAGATGGGAGATCCTCACGTGCGATTGCGAAGGAAAAAAAGAGGTTTCCTTCCAGACCGATCCAGCCGTTTCCCCGTGAGCCTATTCCGCCTGTCTGCTTTGCAGCTGCTACAGCGACCGGACTCTTTAGATGTCCCTGCTTCAGCTCTTCTTTGAGATAGGTCTGTGTGGATTCGAGTTCGTCAAACCAGAGTATCTGCACGTTCTAATCTCTTTCCGTTCAGATAAGCCTGAATGTCCATCTCTTTTTTAGACGGCGGCTGGACTCTTGTGATACGAAGGCTTCCTCTTTGACATCCTATGATCAAAAAGCTCTTGCCCACTTCGAGGACTTCGCCTGCCCTGTGCTCACCCGTCTTCGACTCCAGGCTCATTTCTTTGAGCTTTAGGCCACTTGCAAGATAGATCCCCGGCCAAGGCGTATACGCCCGGTATTTGTTATAGATCGAAACGGCATCGTCAAAGACGACCAGACCGTTCTCTTTTGAGATCTTTTTGCACAGACTCGATGCTTCATCGTCCTGTTTCTGAGGCGTCAGCGACGTGAAATTTTTCAGCACGTCCAGTGTCAAGTCTGCCGCACAGTGTGTCAGCGTATCAAAAAGCTCTTCTACCATCATCGTATCCGGAATCGAGACCCGCGAGATTTTCAGTATATCTCCTGTATCCAGACCGACATCCATCAGCATAGCCGTGACACCTGTCTCCTTGTCACCGTGCAAAAGGGACTGCTGGATAGGACTGGCACCGCGGTACTGAGGCAGGATCGAAGCATGCAGATTGATACAAGGCGCGATATCCAAGATATTTTTTGGCAATATCTGTCCGTAGGCTGCGACCACGATATAGTCAGGGTTTAAGGCTCGGATCTCCTCTTCTGTCTCAGGCGAACGGAGGTTAAGCGGCTGATGTACCGCTATACCGTTTTCAAGTGCAATACTTTTGACAGGCGGTGCAGTCAGAACCTTTTTTCTGCCTACAGGTTTATCCGGCTGTGTATAGACAGAGCGTACCTCTACCTCTTTGCCTTTTATCAGGGTCTCCAAGATATAAGAGGCATAGTCCGGTGTTCCCATATAGACGATATTTATCATTTGAAAAGGGTCCCGCCTTTATGTATGTTATCTACCAAAAAACTC
Organism: uncultured Nitrosopumilaceae archaeon; assembly: GCA_942490965.1. Lineage (GTDB taxonomy): Archaea > Thermoproteota > Nitrososphaeria > Nitrososphaerales > Nitrosopumilaceae > Nitrosopumilus. The sequence goes on from CALNZF010000010.1 coordinate 43,967, forward strand.
TTGACATCGCTCAGATCAAACCCTGAGCTCAAGAACATCTGCTTATTGCGTTTTAGTAAAAAGTCTGCCGCCTTGAGCTTGGTCACGATCCCGCCCGTCGCAAAAGAGTTGTTGGCAGAGACTTCGGCGTCTAATTCTTCTTGCGAAATCGAATGTACTTCTTTAAGCACCTTTGCATCCTCATGCTTGCGTGGGTCTTTGTCATAGTAGGCATCTATATCTGAAAGGATCACCAGTAAGTCTGCCTCAAAATAATATGCCGTAAAAGCAGACAGTTGATCATTATCGCCCAGTACCAATTCATCTACGGACGTAGCATCATTTTCATTGATGATAGGCAGGACCTTATGCGCTAAAAGTGTCTCTATCGTGTTTTTTGCCCTGCCGGCTTGTTCAGGCGTATTAAAGTTTGAAGCAGTCACAAGGACCTGGGATGTAATGACATCATGGAGTTCAAACTTCTTCTTGTATCGGTGCATCAACAGCGGCTGGCCTATAGAGGCAAGTGCCTGCTTGTTTGCAAGGACGCTCTTGTCCAGTTTCAGCTCGGTATAACCCGCTGCAACCGCCCCTGAAGAGACCAGGATCACCTCATACTCCTCACGCAGTTTTGCGATAAGGTTCACCAGGTTCAGCATACGTTCACGTGCGATACGGTTCTGTTCCGTCAGTACAGCCGAACCGACCTTAATGACTATGCGCTTCATCGATGCTGAGAGACCAAGTCAAACAATGCTTGGGAAAGTGCCTTCGTATTTTTATGCGTCACAGAGGAGATCGGTGCCACGACAAAAGGCAGGTCCGTGTCATAACGTCCTGCAGGATCGGGTGCCTGCTCATAATAAGGAAGATCATCGTCAAATCTATAGCGGTTCGCCTGTGTAGGCTTAAGTCCGAGCATCTTTATGAAAGCAAGGGTCTTTTCCTCTGCTTCTTCCGGGCTCATGGCATCCGAACGGGTCAGAGCGATCGCGTATGAACGTGTTGAAAGTGTCTTAGAAAAGTTTTCAAGTTCAACGCGAAGCGTATCGTACTGATACTCCATATCATGGTACGAAGCCAGATCGATCATGAACAGAAGTGTCTTCGTACGTTCGATGTGCTGAAGGAACTGGGTTCCAAGACCTCTTCCTTCGGATGCTCCGCCGATGATACCCGGGATATCCGCCATGACAAAAGAGTCATAATCACCGATATCGACCTGCCCCAGTTTCGGCGTCAGGGTCGTGAACTCATAGTTCGCGATCTCGGGACGTGCATTTGAAACAGTTGAGATAAGCGTAGACTTACCTACATTTGGAAAACCGACAAGCCCCACAACTGCCATAAGCTTAAGATCAAGGACAACCTCTTTTGTCACACCCGGAAGACCCGGCTGTGCATAGGTAGGAGCCTGGTTTGTCGAGGATTTGAAGTGTGTGTTTCCAAGACCGCCTTTCCCCCCTTCAAGGTAGACAAACTCTTCGCCGTGTTCTGTCAGATCGCAGACGATCTCGCCTGTCTCTTTATCGATGACCTGAGTCCCGGGAGGAACGATGACATAAAGGGTCTTGCCTGATTTACCGGTACAGTTGTGTATCCCGCCCGGTGCACCGTTGTCCGCCTTAGCATGATGACGGCCGCGAAAATGAGAAAGCGTATGGGTGTTGTTATCACATCGAAAAGCAAGGTCGCCGCCTCTGCCGCCGTCACCGCCTTCGGGACCGCCTTGGGTGACGAACTTTTCACGACGGAACGAGGCACAGCCCGGTCCGCCTTTTCCTGATGATACTGTTATTTCTACGCGATCTATAAACATGGCTGTTCCTTGTTAAAATAGGGGATATATTATACATAATTTTCAAAACTTAAAACTATACAAATCTAAAGTGGAAGTATACTATTAAATGTTGAAAGTAGGATTTAGTTAAATTGTCTTGTTTAGAAGAAGAAGTTCCCGCCGAAGCGGACAAGACTTCAAAAATCTTCTTTTGAAATCTTGTCTCGCATCCGCGAGCAAAAATAATTATGCAGGGATAATTGAAACTTGCTTACGCTTTTTGTCATAACGCTCAAACGCTACAACACCGTCTACAAGTGCAAATAGAGTATGGTCTTTGCCCATACCGATGTTTTTACCCGGGTGAACTTTTGTTCCACGCTGACGAATAATGATATTACCCGCACGTACTGTCTCACCACCATATTTCTTAACGCCTAAACGACGTCCAGCAGAATCTCTATTATTCTGTGTACTACCCTGACCTTTTTTGTGTGCCATAGTTGGATCCTTTTAAGTTTAGTCGCTAATTAAGCAGCGATTTTAGTAATGCGAACTCTAGTGAAGTCACGGCGGAAACCACGCTTAACCTTAGAGTCTTTACGACGACGTTTCTTGAATGTGATAACTTTCTTATCACGACCTTCGTTGATAACTTCAGCAGTTACAACAGCACCGTCTACATATGGAGCACCGAATTTAAGTTCACCTGCGTTTACAGCAAGAACTTCTTTGATCTCGATAGCGGCTTTTGGCTCTAAAGACATTTTGTCTAGTAGAAGGATATCGCCTTCTTGAACCTTGTACTGTTTACCACCGTTTTTGATAATTGCGTACATGTGTTTCCTTGGTTTTATTTATAGAGTCCTCTAAAAACGCTTAGTGTCGGCACTAAACTCATCATCACAAAACTCTACATAAAACCCCGAAGGACCAAGTATAAGTCAACATTAGTGATAATCAGGCCTGCGCCAGTAAAGAGAAGGAGTTTCACCCTCTCCGACACCAAGAGTCAAAAAGTACTCTTTTAGTCTTTGACAGGACACTCGCGATGCCCTGAGTTAAAGTTCGCGAATTATACTTGAAATTGCTTTAAGTTTACTTTAACCAAAGTGTTTTAATTCTTTAGTTTGTTTCTTTGATGAATTATAGTCTAATCTGTAAGAACTATGTTTATTTCATTACTTTTATTATGCCTGTCCCATACTTTTCTTTGACCGCAAAGAAAGTATGCAAAGAAACTCTCTCAACGGCTTCGAGTCCGACAAGCTGTCGGATACCTTCACTCCAATTCTTTTATCTCTAAAAACTCAAAACTCACTGCGTTCAAACAGTTGAGTTTTCTTCACGAGAGAAAAGAACTTCCGTTCAACTCTGCAGATGTTTCGACTAGAATCACAAAGTGACGCATTGATAAATGTAAAAACTAAGGTTTTTATTCCTAGCCAACTGCATAAACAAAAAACAGATATTAGGTCGAGGAAGTTTTACAGAAGCCTTAGCTTCTGAATACAATGATGCGTTACCACTTGAATGTGGCAGAACCTCTGCAAAGCCGAATGGAAGAGAAACTTTAGCGTGAAAAAAACTCAACTGTTTGAACGCAGTGAGTTTTGAGTTTTTAGCTAAAGCTTCTTTGGAGTGAGGGAACTTGACAGCCGTCAAGCCCGAAGCCGCGGAGAGAGCTTTTTCGTTCTTTTTCTCGGTAGAAAAAGGACAGACACGTTAAATAAAAAGTTCTTAGATTAAAACCTATCTACTCTCAAATCATATTTTATGTTAGATAATACATTTATTTCAGTAATAATCATATATTATGTTGGATATTAAAGAGTTATGTTCCACTTGAATATATCAAAATAAAGGAAAATACTTTTTAAGAATAAAAGTATTTAATTATCTTAAAATTGAAAAAGGCATAACATTGGAAGGGTTTCTCACTTTTATTGCAATCTTTATTTTAGTGATATTAATCCTTTACGTTAGTGCTAAAAATAATTTTGGCAAATAGTATTAAAACATAACAAGTACTAGGAGCGTAATAGTTTACCGCGAGCGGAAAACTATTGCTCATTTTAAACGTTATTCTACCTTTCTGACACAGCGCACATAAGACGGATCCGTCTTATGATAATACACGGCATCTTCATAGATAAACAAAACAATCCATGCAAGCTCTGATGAGTATTCCGTCGAAGACCAGTAATAATCAGCATAGACGTTTTGGAATGCTTTGGCGATAGAACGGGGGTAGTTTTCTGCTTTGACGATGCTTTTTAGTTCATTTACACTTGGCAGATACCAGTCTGTGTAGCCTGCAAGATCCAAGTTCTCGCAATGTGCTATAGCATCGGCAAAGTTCTTGTCAGTACTGCTTGCGGTACTGTCGTCTTGCCACATCAGGTTCCGCTCTTTGTCGATGACGACCTCTTTGGCATCATCTCGGTAAAACTCACCTGCCTGCTCAGACAGTAATAAAGACTGCATACAGATTATGAAAAAGATGAGTCTTTTGACAGTGTTCATCTAAAAGGTTTAGTCACAGACAGCGATGACTTCGATCTCGACCAAGGCATTTTTTGGCAGTGTCTTGGCTGCGACCAGTGAACGTGCCGGCTTGTGATCGCCGAAAGCCTCTGCATAGATCTTGTTGACTACGGCGAAGTCTTCGATGTCTGCGACAAAGGCCATGACCTTGACGACTCTATCAAGTGAAGAACCGGCTGCTTCAAGAACGGCTTTGAGGTTCGAGAAGACCTGCATCGTCTGCATGATGATGTCATCTTCCAGCATCTCGCCTTCAGGTGTCAGTGCGATCTGTCCTGAAGAGTAAAACATACCGTTTACTTTTACACCTTGTGAATACGGCCCGATCGCTGCGGGTGCTTTGTCTGTTGCTATAAATTCCATTTGTCTGCTCATTCTTTGATATTCCTTTTAATATTATTTTACTTGCAAGGCCAAGAGGTCTACTGACCGCTTCCAGGGTCTCTTTGCCTAACTTGTAATCCACATCGTCCAGATAGGAGTTATAGTCTTCTACGTTCCAGTACCCCATCACACGTTTGATGATGGGCTGGCCGGCTCTGTCCAGGAAGTGTGTCGCAGGGACACCGGGAGCGTTGAGATAGCGCGGGTACTCGTCTACGTTTCGTGTGAGATGTACAGAGACATAGTCTTTGTTCAAACGCGATACGACGCTATCGTCTTTCAGGGTCTGCGACTCAAGTTTTCTGCACCAGCGGCAGGTCTCCGTCGTGATCAGGACCATAAGGTTTTTGTTTTCTGCCTGTGCCTTGGCAAGGGCTTCTTTAAAGGAGTTTGCCCAGAGTACCTCAGCGGCCTGAAGAGTTGCAAAGCTCAGACACAGCAGGATTAAAAATCTATACATGTTTATCTCACTTATAATTTAGCTGTTATTCTATCACATGCACTTTATAATAAGCCTAATCCGAGCCGCTAATATGCTATACTAAAAAATACGAGGTGCTTCTTATGTTAGACAGTATTGAGATCAAAATTAGCAACAAGGTTTACATCCCTTTTGTACTATCGGCCTTTGATCAGTTGCGTACGCGTCTGTTTCAGACCAATCTGGAACCGGTCAAAGAAGCCTTGCAGATACTGCTGAACAACGTCATAGAACATGCATTCAAGCAGCCTTACGAGATCGATCTTCGCGTACGTTTTCTTGTCCAAAGCTGCGAACTTCGTATCGAAGTCGAAGACAACGGTCTGCCTTTTGACTTTACCCCTTACCTCAGTCAGGATATTACGCAAAGATATGTACGTCATACAGATCTGTACCGAATCTATCAGCTCGTTGACCGATTCGAGTATGAACATCTGGGGAAAAGCGGGAAACGCCTGAGTCTCGTCCAATACTTCAATCTTTGCTATGACCTCAAAAGCGACAGCGTAAGCAGCGAGTCTTACGACAAAGACGAGGTGCTAAAGCATATCAAGATACGAAGGTTCAAGATCGGAGACGGAGACGGTATCGCCAAGCTGATCTACCGCAATTATAATTTCTCCTATTACAAGGATACCTTTTATATCCCGCACAAGGTACGCGAAGCCAATCTCGACAAGAGCGTCACCTCCATCGTCGCCTATTACAAGAACGAACTTATCGGCCATTTTGCACTTTTAAAGTCCAAGTATTCCAATATCGCGGAGATCGGTGTCGCTACGGTCGACCCGCGTTTTAAGCGTATGGGTATCATGAACCTGATGTTTGACGAGCTTATCCTCACGGCCAAACAAGAGGGTTTTTCCGCGATCTACGGCGAGGCCCTGACCATGCACCCCTTTTCACAAAAAGCCAATCTCCGCCACAACATGATCGAGTCGGCTATCTGTCTGGGACTCGTTCCCTCAAGTATGGAGATCGAGGAGAGCATCCGGTCCGCTCAAAAAAGCGGAGCCATGATCGCCTACCTGCTTTTTGATCCCTCGCCGCGGAGCCTCTACCTTCCGAAACGGTACAGGGATGAACTGCTTAAAGTCTACAAGCGTGCCGGTCTGGACGTCTCGCCCGCAAACAGCAGCACCCTGAACAGAGAGATACTGACAACACATATCAATACTATGCTCAACTCCGGAGTGATCGTGATTGAAAATGTTTTTGACATGCCTGCTTTTACTCAAGTATTTGAGCATCTTCGCCATCAAGAAGCTTGATATGATCTTTGCCGATATCAACCTGCATCATATCCAAGAGATAGACCAGATCAACTCTCTATGCTTAAGCCTCTATCTCTCTTTTACAGCGGTCTGTTGTTTGAGTATTATCATAATGAGGACTATCTGCGCCTGCAGTACATCAATTCCGTCGATGTGGATATGGATAACATCATCTGTTATTCAGATGATGCCAATGCGATGATGGAGTTTATACGCAAGGATCATGAACGTGTTACGCTTTAGCTGAAAACTAACTTACTTGATCTTAACACCCAAAGATTTTAACGCTGTTGCGACCTTACTAGCCAACACATCCATCTCTGCCTTATCAGACTTTTTAAACCTATGCCATGTAATCATACACGGCTGGTAAAAATCATCACTTATTTTAATTGACAACCAAAGCCCTTCATCATCTCCGATAAACCAAATTTCTTCTGCTTCAACTTTGGATTCACCATATTTCATGATATCGAGTCTTTGAGTTTACAATTCCTTCTTTCCTAAATTTACAAAAATTGTTTCCCGAAGAAGGATACTTGCTAGTATAATCAGCTGTTTTTGGAAGATCATTGAGATAATCAATCGACATCTCTTTTGAAATCTCATCAACTATTGATGTATCTACTTTCATAGGAACTTGTCTCATACAACCACCAAGTATACTTGCCAAAATAATCCCGCAGATAACTCTTCTCATCTATTTCTCCTCTATCTTAACACCCAGAGACTTTAAAGCCGTAGCGACTTTGTTTGCTGTCCTTTGTATCTCAGGATCATTTTCAGTTTTGAAGCCTTGAACTTCAGCTATTACACAAGAACGGCCATAAAAGCCACCTGATCTTAACTTCATCTGAAGAGAAATTCCTACCCCTCCATCAAAGTGTGCAGCTACAGCCTCCATATTGGCCTGATCATAATAGATAGAGAGAACTACTCCATTTTGAGGCTGTCTATAGTCAACATGATCTGCATAAACAATACATTGATAAAATCTTAGAGTGGGATGATCTTCTGACATCATTTTTAAATATTCAATCGCCATCTCTTTTGGGAGTTCTTCAAGTGCTGTAGTATCTACCGCCACTGAAACCGGCTTGGCACAACCTCCAAACAAAATGCTCATTAAGATTATATAGATTATTACTCTCATCACATTTTCTCCTTTTACCTGATGACCAACATACCCGTTTGCAATCTGCCCAGGTCATCTTTTGATGCATTTGCCGTATAACTGTTTGCCTGTTTAGACTTCTTCTTGATGTTCAAAGGAAGCAGATCATTTCCTATATAGACAAAATACGTTTTGCCGACCTCAAGCTCACTCACCGAGTCGATGATGAGATATCCCCACTCGGCATTGATCTTTCCTATCCTTCCTACTGAATCTGACAACCTGTTTTGCTTAATCGTGATATTCTCAAGTCTATTTAAAATCCGGTTTCTTTCATTTGAAGTGCGTTGATAACGCCTGTCCCAGATAGTGTTAAGATACTCCATCGCATTAAAATATGATTGACCCGATGTCTTCGTCTTGTCAAGATACTCCATCAGCTTCTTGATGGCTCTACCATACTGCTTAGTGTAATAGTAAGCTTCTCCTTCATAAAAAAGCACTTCCATACCAAGATCTTCTCCCTGACTACGCAACCTGTAAGCATACCCTGGTATAGCATCGTACTGCATCTTTACAATGGCACGCTCCAGTTCCATAGGACGGGTTCGCACATTTTCGCCAAAGAGCTCAAAACTCATAAAGATCAGTAGCAAGATAATCCATTGTTTATTTATTTTCATCATCTTCCCCCTACTTGCTTAAGGTGACTCTTGCGTCACTATGTTTTTTACAACGCTCTTTTTGTTCATCATTAGCAAATGCATATAATCTATGAAAGAACTGCCACTCCCCATCCATACATTGAAATTGATAATAGTGAGGAGTCAAATCCACATTATCCGAACCCATGCAGACAATCTCTCTATGCTCAGCTAAGATTCCGCCAGGGAGTTCAATCGTCGTACCATTATCTGTCGTAAAGATCTGTCCTGGACATGCTCTCTTAGTACGAGGGGTTGGAGAAGAGCTGTTATAGTTTGAGTCTGCTCTGCCTGCCTTGGAGTTGTAAGAACGATCACTTCCGTAAGCATACGCGTTTCCTTGACTGTCCGTCACATTAGATCCGTTCCAAGGTATATTGATGCCTTTTGATTCAGGGTTTCTAGCCTTTGCATATTCCATTTTCTTCTTGCTCATGGATGACTTTGACTCGCTTCTTTCAGGTCTGGGTGCTTGATAGGCAGTTGTTGAAGGACTTGGTTTTGAATATGTTTTTTGAGTAGAACTGGAACGATACAATGCTTGAGACTTGTCAAACTCTTGTTGTCTTGCCTGCATTATCTGATTTCCGGCACTTGTAATAGCGTTACCTACTGCACGTGCATCAAATCCAAGGGCATATGTCTCACAATTAGGCACACCGTTTCGACTCCCATTCACTGTACCCTTGCAGTTTGCAGCATATTGCTGGCGTTTACGTCGAATCTCATCTTCACGTTTTCTTTTTGCTTTGGCTTTGGCCTGCTCTTTGACCTCATCTTCAAGATCATCCATACGCTCTTCTTGTTCTCGTTCAAAGGCTTCACGTTTTTTACGTTCCATATAATTAAAACGTCCTTGAGGGACTTTCAGCATCATACGATCAAAAATATTATAGTTTAGTTTAACAGGAGGAGCTGTTTTAGCACGTTCCATAACTCTTACCGCAATAGGTTCTTTGGCATTGGCAGGAGCCTGGGATGATTTTATCAGTATGGATTCTTGATAAAGTTGACCATCAATACTTAAAGAGAGGTTTACCGACCAACTAAACCCTTGTGTAGAGTTATTTGCAAGGACAACAGTACTATAGACCCTGTTATCAAGGTGGTTCAATACAATCGAACGTGGAAATTCATAATATTGAGACAAACTTGTATCAATATTCTCTACAGGTTTGAATCGGAGAGAGTTTATTTTTACATCAATGCCTTTGGCTCCAATTATAGCCAAGGTATGATAAGCAGGCAAAGGAACACCAAACTCATCTGCGTTGGGAGCACGTTCTTCGAGAACTTCTACAAGAACACCCTTTATCTCTTTTTCAAACAACACCTTTGCTTCTGCACAGAGAAAAGAAGTGAGTAATACAAATAGAGTAAACTTATTCATCTGATTCAACCTTGGATGTATTTAATCCTAATGATTTAAGCGCTGTCATAGCTTTTGCCGCCATCTTATAAGAACCCGTATGTAAGACCATACATCCACCAATCGAACTTGCTGAAAGACGAATATAATGTGCATCAGAGTTATTATATTTTTCTATCTCTATATCATAGTTTTCATAAGGGTCTTTTACACTCCCTGGATTACTCCCATCCCAGCTATTTCCTCTCCATGAGCCAATACCATCGTTATAATACTCGCAACGTGTATATTCCCCAACCGGTAAAGTATTCAGGTATTCAATTGCCATCTCTTTTGAGATGTCATCTACAACAGATGTGTCGACTTTCACAGGTGCTGTTTGTGTGGAGCATCCTGCTATTAAGAGCAGAATAAAAATCAAACCAAAGTTTTTCATTGTTTTGTCTTCTTTTCTGAAATCTTAACACCCAAAGATTTAAGAGCCGTTGCTGCTTTATTGGCCAAATTGTCTTGATTTTTCACTAATTGCATACTCGCATAGCAAAGCAGTTGCTTGTCTGGTTTTAACAATCTAACAACCAACCAACTATCATGCCAAATTTGTGCATCGACCGTAGTCTCATCATACCTAAGCTTACCAAAAAGCTCACTGCTGACACTGGCTTCTTCATAACGGCAGATCATTTGATCCAGTTTCAGATAAGATTTTGCAAAATAACTCCGGTCTGCAGCATCGGCAGTTTGACGTAAAAAGTCAAGTGCCATCTCTTTGGAAAGATCATCCATGGTAGAGGTATCCACATGCACTTGGATGGGCTTAGTTGCACAGCCGTATATGAAAAAAACAGTAAGAAATGAAATCAGTATTTTCATAAACTCTCCAGTTTCGATGTTATATCTGTGTTTGATGCTACCCAATTTTATGTAACACGTGACTGAATTGTTTATATAAGCCTTTTTTAAAACGTGTCGATGAGTTCCCTAAAGACTTCATACAGCTTTTGAACCTCTTCTTTAGAGGTACGTTCGTTCGGTGCATGTATCGTATCGTTGCGTACACCGAACTCTACAACGTCTATCCCATAAGGCGCGATAAAACGGGCATCCGAAGTCCCGCCTGCCGTGGAGTGCTTGGTCTTGACTCCTGTGACTTTTTCTATAGCCGCGTCCAAAGTGCGCACGACATGGGTGTTGACATCCGTCATAAAAGGATAGGCGGACTGGTCAAGCTTGAGGGTATAGTTCATCTCTTTGAAATACAGATGCACGAAATCCTCAATCGCCTTCTGGTCGGTCTTGGTCGAGTTGCGTACATTGAACATCATCTTCAGCTTGCCCGGGGTGACATTGGTCACTTCCATTCCCGCACGAATATCCGTAACGACAAACTGGCTCGGCGAGAAAAACTCATCCCCTCGTCCAGATTGACCCCTGCCATATGGTGCAGGACCTGAGCGACTTTGTGGATCGGGTTTGTCGCTTTTTCGGGATAGGCAGCATGACCCTGTTTACCGGTCTTCTCTATAACGCCGTTGATGGAACCGCGACGGCCTATCTTCATCGCATCACCGAAGACCGTCTCGCAGGTCGGCTCCGCGACAACACAGGCATCGGGAAGAAGCTCTTTTTCTTTCAGGACTTCAAGCACCTTGACCGTACCATTTTTGGCAGGACCCTCTTCATCCGAGGTAAGCAGAAGCGAAAGCGTTCCTTTGAACTCCTTCGTATCATGTACCGCCTGGATAAAAGCGGAGAGGCCCGACTTCATATCCTGAGCACCGCGTCCATAGATATAACCGTCTTTTTCTACCGCCGTGTAAGGATCCGTATCCCAACCCTCACCCGCAGGAACAACATCCACATGCCCCGCAAAACAGAGGTGCGGACCCTCAGAAAACTTCTTGTAGATAAAAAGGTTCTTTACCTCTTCCCTGTCGATACGCAAAGAAGTATACCCCTCTAGGTATTCGCTGATCCACGCAAGTGCACCGCCGTCATCGGGGGTCTCGGTCTTTCGTTCCAGCATGCTTTTAAAGAGTTCTATAACATCCATCTGCGTCCCTTACTTCGTCGTGTTTTCATAAAAGACATAAGAGGTCGAGTAGTCGCTCACTTCAAAATAGACCTTCTTCTCACCCTCGTCCACTTTGAGGTTGAAGTTCTCGTCCATCACACCGTATCCGT
>CALNZF010000011.1:0-7416 GCA_942490965.1 uncultured Nitrosopumilaceae archaeon
TTTTAGGAATATATTTTCCAGTTAATGGGATAACTCTAACAGAATCTTCATAAATTTCAGATATGCCAACAGTTGTGGAAATTATTTTATTGCCTTCTAAGACTACATTTTGTTCAGGTCTAAACGGGCCTGTAGTTACAACATCGCCTGGAATAACGTATTTTCTTTTATTATCCATTATTGAACTACCTCAACTGAAGCAGAGCCCTTAGTTATAGAACCTAATCTGTCTATCACATTTGGTCTTGCCGCAGCGGGTATTTCAAGTATTGCTTTTAATGAACCATTATTTTGCCATTCTTCTGAAGTTAGAGAACCTACAGATTTTAGAACTGCATATGATTGAGATGCAAACTGTGCAGGAATAATAATCTCCAATTTGAGATTCTCAGATTTTAGAGCAATTATAGTACGTAGTTGTTCTACAAGATCTTTTACCTGCTCATCGACTGTTTTGTGAGGATCAATTGAGACTCGTGCATCTTTCATTGCTTGTTCAATTCTAACTGGGGGATGTGGCAAGTGAGTTCTAGGATCAACGTAAGTTTTGGCAATAAATGTGACAATCTGTTTTCTCTTCTCTTCAATCATCCTTCGTCTTTGTTCAGTTGTAAGATTCAGATCACCTTTCTTGAGAATAATTTCAGCAATTTCAGATTGATCTTCAGTTTTGAAAGCATGTTGTAATTTTTCAGCCGTAGGCCTTGTACCTTTACTAGCGTCAGTATAGATTTCATCAGAAACCAAAATTGAGGAAACATCCTTTTTCTTACCCAACCGGTATTCAAGTGCAGGATCAGGCTTTACCATAATTTCAAATTTTTCGCCTTCAAAAGAATATCTAACCAACGTATAGTCTGCCATTTCTATTACATCTATGGCAATTTGGTATTTATCTATACGTAAAACTAGCTAGATTTTTATGTGGACTTTGAAGATTTCCTTCAAGATTTGTCATCCTTAGAGGTAATTAGTAAAGATAATCAAAAGATATCTGTAAAACTTAAAGGTATTCCATTACAGTATGCAAATGCACTTAGACGTGTATGCCTTAACGGAGTTCCAGTTTTTGCAATTGACACCGTAGATATTATTGAAAATTCTTCCGTATTAGCAGATGAGGGTTTAGCACACAGATTAGGACTCATTCCAATAACTACAGATTTGAGTAGATTCAACGAGCCATCTAAATGTGAATGCCAGAGTGAGACAGGATGTTCGAATTGCAAAGTAATGTTAGTTTTAGATTCAGGAGACTCGGATGTCACGAGAACAGTTCTTTCTAATGAATTGTCCTCAGAAGACGATTCAATTAAACCAGTTTCAGACAAGATTCCAATAGTGCAACTAGCGCCAGGTCAAAGGATCAAAATTGAATGTTATGCCAGACTAGGACGTGGAACTGAACACGCAAAATGGAATTCTGCAAACATTTCAACACTTACAGATACCGACAAAGAAGACGTCAAAATGTTAACTGTTGAATCAACAGGAGCCCTAAAACCAGAACAAATCATAGTTTCAGGGGTAGATGAGGTCAGCAATAGAATAGGTCAATTCAAAGAAATGATTGACAAAGTTGAAGCATAATCTAAGCATAGACATTATATTTGGGTTTCAAACCGCATTATTCACATGACTAATCAAGTCGTCATTCACATGGCTAAAGATCTAAGGAAAGCATCTACTAAGAATGATGCCCCAATTTGGGCCAAATTGGCAGAATATGCATTAAAACCATCTGCTGCCAGAAGAGATCTCAATTTGAATAGAATCGGTCAATTAACTAAAGAAAACGACATTGTAGTATTTCCAGGCAAAGTCCTTGGAACAGGCAACATTTCTCATAAAATTACATTATTCTCATTTTCAATTTCAAATTCTGCAGCAAACAAAATCATTGAAAAAGGTGGAAAAATAATCACTTATTCAGATTTGATTGAACAAAACCCAACTGGAAAAGGAGTAGTACTACTTGGCTAATGGGAGAATCAACAGACCTGCTGGAAGAAATTCAAATACTTCTAAACAAGAAGTCGTTGTTAGAACAGACAGACCAATTGTTGTAGACGCAACTGATCATATTGCAGGCAGACTGGCATCAAATGTTGCAAAATTGCTAATGCAAGGAAACAGAGTATCAGTTGTAAATTGTGAAAAAATTATGATGAGTGGAACAAGAAGTAATCAGATTAAAGAATATAGAGAATTTTTAGAAATTAACAGTGTCATCAATTACAAACACGGTCCTGTACACTATAGAAGACCAGACACATTAATGGCAAAAATGATTCGTCAAATGCTTCCATACGATAGAAAACCATCAGGAAAAGAAGCACATCAGAGACTTAGAACATACATTGGTTCACCTAAAGAAATTAAATCACTTGAAAAAATTCAATTTGAAAAAGCAAAAATTAGAAAGTCTCCTTCAAACTATACAATATTAGGAGAATTATGCAGAGTAATAGGGTGGACTGAATGACAACTCCAAAAACAGAAATTTATTTTGCAACAAGAAAAACAGCTAGTGCTCACGTGTACATCACTAAAGGAAAAGGCAAAGTTAGAATTAACAACGTTCCAGTAGAAATGATCCCACAGGAAACTGCCCGTGAAGTAATTTTAGCACCATTAGAAATTACAGGGGACTTGAGAGATAAAATAGATATTTCTGTAAGAGTTAGAGGCGGGGGTTTTATGGGTCAAGCAAGTGCAACAGCAACTGCAATCTCAAGAGCATTAACAGGATGGACAAAGTCTAAAAAAGAACCAAAAGATCATCCCTTCCCAAAATCAACTAGAGAAGATCTTAGAAAAAGAATCACTGATTTTGATAAATACCTAGTCAGTGGAGACGCCAGAAGAAAAGAACCAAAGAAATTTGGTGGACCTGGTGCAAGAAGAAGAAAGCAGAAATCATACCGTTAGGCTGTGAAGGCTGTAATTCTTGCAGGAGGTAAGGGAACCAGAGGTAAACCATATACTGAATATTTTCCAAAAGCAATGACTCCAATTAACGGGAAACCATTGATAGATTACATTGTGAAATATCTAAAATCATTTAGTTTTGTAGACGAGGTAATTATCATATCAGATTTTAATGGGTTAGGAGGACAAATCAAAAACTATTATGGAAATCAAAAAAACATTACTTTTGTTCAAGATTCACATAGTGGAACGGGGGGAGACTTGTTGCATATTGCAAACAATCTCAAAAATGAATCAGAATTTGTATTATGGTTTGTAGATAATTTATGTGCAATTGATCTTAAAAAAATGAAAGAAGTTTTCAAAGAGAAGAAAAGTTTTGCATGTATTGCAACCAGAACTAAAAGAAAAGAAGAGACAGGGTTTGCCACAGTGGAAAATGGAATCATAAAAGAATTTAAAGAAAAACCAGTAATGAAATTACAGTTATCAGAATGTTTAGGAGTATACATCCTAGGAAAAGAAATTATCAAAAAAATTAAAACAAAACAAAAACAAAAGGAAATTAATCTGTCATTTGACATCCTACAAGAATTGTCAAAAGAAGGGAAAATCAGCTCCTATGACATTGGTGAAAAAGAATGGATAGATGCTGAATCTCCAATGGTGTTAGAAAGAAACGAAAAAACAGTAAAGAGAATTATAAAACAGATGGGATTTTAGATTGTTTTTCAAATTCTAAAATTTTATCTTCATATTGAAAAGTAAGCGAAATATCATCTAGCCCCTCTAAAAGAATTTTTTTCTGGTATGAATCAATCTCAAAAGACATCTCGTCCAATGGTGTTTTGATAATTTGGTTTTCTAAATCCACTTCAATCATACCAGTTTCTTGTAACAGTTTTTCCACAAGTTTTTGGTCGAGGGTGATTGGTAAAACACCATTTTTGAAACAATTGCTAAAGAAAATATCTGCAAACGAAGGAGCAATAATTACAGAAAAACCATAATCAAGCAATGCCCAAACTGCATGTTCACGGCTAGAACCACAACCAAAATTATCCCCAGCCACAAGAATTTGTGAATTTTCATATTTTGGATTATTCAAGACAAAATCAGATTTTTCATTATCCTGTTCATCATATCTCCAGTTAAAGAACAGGAATTTTCCAAAGCCAGATTTTTGAACTAGTTTCAAGAATTGTTTTGGAACGATTTGATCAGTATCCACATTTACTTTATCAAGCGGAGTTACAATACTGGTTACTTTTTTGAAAGATTCCATATTAACTCAAATCAATCTCCCTTACATCAACAAAATGCCCATAAATTGCAGCTGCTGCAGCCATCACAGGGCTTACCAAATGAGTCCTTCCCCCAGTACCTTGTCTGCCTTCAAAATTTCTATTGGATGTACTGGCACATCGCTCTCCAGGAGATAAAATATCAGGATTCATTCCAAGGCACATACTACAACCAGATTCTCTCCATTCAAAATTAGCATTAATGAAAATTTTATCCAGCCCCATTTCTTCAGCTTGTTTCTTTACCATTTGAGAACCAGGAACCACCATTGCTTTAACATGTGGTGAAATTTTCTGTCCTTTGATAACTTTTGATGCTTCAATAAGATCTTCCAATCTAGCATTAGTACATGAACCAATAAACACTCTATCTATTTTGATATCCTCAATTAGAGTTCCAGGTTTTAGAGCCATGTAATCAAGTGCCTTTTCAGCTCCCTTCTTTTGATTTGGATCACCCTTTGAATATTCATCAGGTGAAGGGATAGAATCTGTGACATTACAGGTCATGCCAGGATTTGTCCCCCAACTCACTTGTGGAGCAATATCATCAATGTGTAAAAGAAATTCTTTTTCAAATTTGGCATCATTGTCAGTTTTAAGATACTCTTTCCAAGAATCAACTAATGACTCATAGTTCTTTGGAGTATACTCTCTATTTCTTAGATAATCAAATGTTTTTTCATCAGGTGCAATCAAACCTGCACGTGCTCCAGCCTCAATAGACATATTGCAAATAGTCATTCGTTGTTCCATTGAAAGATCAGAAATCCCCTCGCCACGATATTCAATTACAGTTCCATTGCCTCCACCAGTTCCAATATTCTTGATAATGGATAGAACGATGTCTTTGGCAGTTACTGCATGAGGGTTTTTTCGTTTTCCTTCAACTCGAATTTCAAAAGGTTTTGGTTTTTCCAACCACATAGTTTGAGATGCTAAAACGTGTTCCACATCACTAGTTCCAATCCCCAAAGCTAATGCCCCAAAAGCCCCATGAGTAGAAGTATGGCTATCACCACAAACAATTGTAGAACCAGGCAATGTTATTCCCAATTGAGGGCCAATAACGTGAACAATTCCTTGATTGGAACTGTTGATATCAAATAATTTAATTCCAAAATCCTTACAATTTTTTTCCAGGGTTTTAATTTGAATAGAGGATGTTTGATCTAAAATTGGAAGGGAACGATCAGTTGTCGGGACATTATGATCCATTGTAGCAATAGTAAGATCAGGACGTCTAACTTTTCTGTTATTCATACGTAATCCATCAAAAGCTTGTGGAGAAGTTACTTCATGAACAAGATGCCTATCAATGTAGATCAAGGACGGATTATTTTGTTTTTCAACAACAACATGCGATTCCCAAATCTTTTCAAAAAGAGTTTTTCCCATTTTAATCCTGATCTGGCTTATACTTGAAGAGTCCACCAGCAGCAATTATCTTTCCAATAATTTCTGAGAATGGTTTCATTTTGTATGTTTGATTTTTTGTAATATTTTTAATTTCATTAGCAGACACATCAATTTCTATTTCATCACTTTCTGAAATTCCATCATATGCGTCCTGACCTATTTCAATAGGTAACAAAAATGCACCATCTACGGCATTTCGATAAAAAATTCTTGCAAAAGACAATGCAAGAACAGCCTTTATTCCAGAATGAGATAATGCAATTGGAGCATGTTCACGAGAAGAACCACATCCAAAATTTTTACCAGATAAAATAAAATCACCTTCTTTTACTTTAGAATGAAAATCAGGATCCAATCCCTCCATAGCATGTGTTGCAAGTTCAGCATAATCATGGATTTTTAGATAGGTACCAGGAATTATGACATCAGTGTCGATATTATCTTGAGCGTATTTTATGACGTTACCCTTCATTGCAAATCCCTCGGATCAGTAATTTTACCAGTCACTGCAGATGCTGCTGCCACCATAGGAGATGCAAGGTATGTTTGAGACTCCACATGACCCATTCTACCAGGAAAATTTCTATTTGTAGTGCTGATACAAATTTCATCTTTTGCTAAAACACCCATATGGGCACCACAACAAGCACCACAAGTTGGCGGTCCAACAGTAGCTCCAGCATCTAAGAAAATTTTCAACAATCCATTTTCCATGGCTCGCTGATAAATTGAAATTGCTGCAGGTAAAATTTCGGTTCGAATCTTTACTTTTCTCCCTTTAAGGATTCTTGCTGCAGCTTCCAAATCTTCGTATTTTGCTCCAGTACAAGAGCCAATGTAAGATTTATCCAATTCCACAGAAGGTGCTTCCCTCACAACACAAGTATTTTCAGGGGAAAACGGTTTTGCCACAGTTGGCTCCATCTCAGAACTTTCAAATTCAAAAATCTTAGAATACTCAGCATCGTCATCACCTTTTATCAAATTCATATTAGTTGCACCTCTTTGAGTAAGATAGTCCACCACTTTTTGATCTGGTTCTACAATACCATTCTTTGCACCAGCTTCAGTAGTCATATTACACATAGTCAATCTGCTTTCAACAGACATTGCATCAATACCACTTCCACCAAACTGCATTGTTTGGTATGCACCACCATCAGTTCCTATTTCTCCTATAATTTTTAAAATCAAATCTTTTGCCATCACATGATCAGGCAATTTTCCATTTAGTTTAAAATAATAAGTTTCAGGAACCTTAAACCAAATTTGTCCATTAAGTAAAACATAAGCAATGTCAGTATGCCCTAAACCACAAGCAAACGCACCCAATGCACCAGTAGTATTAGTATGAGAATCCCCACCAACATAAACATCACCAGGCATCACCATTGCTTCTTCATGAGATATGGTATGGCAGATTCCATACTGACCCATCCCATACTTGAAATGTTTTTCAATCCCATAATGTTTTGTAAATTTTGATAGTTTTACAATATTTTCAGCTGATACCTTTTCTGCAGATGGAACAAAATGATCCTCAGCCACCCAAACTTTTGTAGAATCCCATAGTTTGTCTACTGAAATTCCCTGTTTTTTGAGTTTATCAAATACCTTAATGACACCAGGTCCAGATACATCATGCATCATTACCTTGTCTACTTTAGCAAAAACCACATCATCAGGAGAAACAGACGACTTTCCTGCTCCACGAGCAAGAATCTTCTCAGTGATATTCATGATCAAAAAAAACTTGCTCTAC
>CALNZF010000012.1:0-7650 GCA_942490965.1 uncultured Nitrosopumilaceae archaeon
ACGTTCTAAAACAAAACGGCCTAGATGTGGATGAATTGTTAAAGGAATTAATCAAAAATGCAGCAGTCGAATTTACTGCATACTATTACTTTACCAACCTCAGAGCACATTGTACAGGCATGGAAGGCGAAGGATTGAAAGGAATTATCGAAGATGCAAGATTAGAAGATCTTAGCCACTTTGAATCATGTCTTGAGAGAATCTACCAGTTAGGTGGGATTCTTCCAAATGATGCAACAGAATTTATCAAAATGTCTGGATGTGAATTCTTACAACTTCCCGCAAATCCAACAGATCATAAAGCAATTCTAGAAAAATGTCTCAAAGCAGAACAGGGTGCAATTGTCAACTGGAATAAAATATGCCAAATGACATTAGGAAAAGATCCTGCCACATATGATATTGCAAAAGATATCCTAGCTGAAGAGATCGAGCATGAGTCTTGGTTCCTAGAACTAATCTATGGAAGACCATCTGGACACATGAGAAGAAAGTATTCAGGTGAAAGACCACATACAAAAAAACATTCTAGAGCACTAGATATGGCCTAAGTGCCAAATCATTTTCTTTATTTTGATTTCATAATTAAAGTGACTTTATACACGACAAGTTGTGAAGATGCGTTGTTTTATCACGGTTAAATATAAAAATCACATATTGATTATATGGTAAAACAGATTAGTCTGGATACGTGGCAAATTCAGCAGTTATCAGATCTGTTAGAAAGAGGCTCAAACATTGTTGCAAAAACAAACAGGCCAATTGTATTGTATAGACAAACACTTGAAGAAGAGGAAGAATCCTATGAAGAGATTGTATGCACACTTACCAAAGGATACGTAATTGAACAAATGGTCACATCAGGAGGAATTCTAGTTCCAAGTTTTCATCAACAATTTGTATTTACAATTGAAGAATACCCTCAGGAATTATTACGAAAAAGTAAAGATCGATTTTTAGAAATGATTGATTTTCTAGATGAGCAATTGAAATAGAGTCATAGTTAATAAAGACCGTAAATTGCATGATTTTTGCATGCAGTTACTAGAATTTCAGGCCAAAGAATTATTTCGAGAGTATGGAATTAATCTACTTGAAAGCATCTCATCTACAAATATTGAGGATGGTCGAAAACATGCAAAAGAATTAGGATATCCATTTGTAATTAAAATTCAGGTGCCTGTCGGAGGAAGAGGAAAGGCAGGAGGCATTCAAAAATGTCAAAACGATGACGAATTTGAGCTAAAATACCCACAAGTTATGGATTTGACAATCAAAGGTGAAAAGGCAAGAGCAATTTTACTTGAAAAAATGGCAGATATTAAAAAAGAATTGTATCTTTCAATATTTTTGAACCGTTCAAAGAGATGCTATACAATTATTGCATCAGCTGAGGGCGGCGTAGAAATTGAATCTGTAAAAAATCAAATCATCAAAGAAGTTGGATTAGGAGATGTTTCAGAGGAATTAGCAAAAGAAGTTGCAAAAGAAATGGAACTCGAAGGAAAAACTGCCGAGCAATTTGTAGACACTTTGAGAAAATTATCAAAATTAACAATTGAAAAAGAAGCAGAACTTGTAGAAATCAACCCACTTGCAATCATGCAAGACGATTCAATCATGGCACTAGATGGCAAATTTGTAACAGACGACAATAGCAATTTCAGACATCCAGAATTACAAAAATATCAAGAAAAAACAGCTATTGAAGAACAAGCTGAAAAAAGTGGATTTTCACTAGTAGAGCTTGACGGAGATATTGCAGTTGTAGGCAATGGTGCAGGTCTTGTAATGTCAACATTAGATATGTTATCAGATAACGGAGGAAAGCCGGCATGTTTCTTAGATGTAGGGGGCGGTGCAACAACAGAATCAGTTTATGAAGCTCTAACTCTAATCAGCAGATTGCCAAGAGTGAAAGGAATTCTTGTAAACCTATACGGCGGAATTGTAAAAACTACAGTTGTTGCAGAAGCATTTCTTAAAGCATATGAAAATAATCTAATCGACTTGCCAGTATTTTCAAGACTAAAAGGTACTGAATCAGAAAAAGCAAAAGAAATGTTACAAGGTTCTAGAACCAACATATTTGATTCCGTAGAAGAGGCAATTAATGCAGCAGTTATGGGGATAAAAAAATGACAGACATCTTTGACATACTAAAAGGAAAACCAGGAGATTCAGATTATGAAAATAAAGGAGTGATTGTCCAAGGAATTACTGGCGCATATGGATCACTGCATGCAAAACAAATGATTGCATATGGAACCAATGTTGTTGCAGGCGTCACTCCAGGTAAGGGAGGACAAAAATTTGAAGACAAGGTTCCAATTTACAATACAATGCAAGAGGCAATAGATGCAACCAATGCAAAAATTTCAATAGTTTTTGTTCCAGCAAAATTCTTCTTATCAGCTGCTAAAGAGGCATTAGAATCAGGAATCAAATTGCTAGTAGCTATTCCAGAGCATGTCCCAATCAGAGACACGATGGAAGCATTGGATTTGGCAAACAAAAAAGGAGCAACAATAATCGGACCAAATACTCCAGGAATAATGATTCCAGAATTAATCAAAATAGGAATCATGCCACCAATGCCATTCAAAGCAGGAAAAATCGCAGTACTTTCAAAAAGCGGAACTTTACTCTATGAAATTTCAGATGCATTAACAAATTCAGGATTTGGTCAATCAATTACAATTGGAATTGGAGGAGATCCAGTTAACGGAACAAGATTGATTGATGCATTTGAAATGGTAAAAGACATTCCAGATATGGAAGGCTTGGTGATAGTAGGGGAAATCGGAGGAGACTCTGAAGAAATTTTGGCTCAAAGAATTATCGACAGTGGGTTCAACAAACCAACTGTAGCATACATTGCAGGAAGGGCAGCACCTAAAGAAAAGAGAATGGGTCATGCAGGGGCAATAGTAATGGGAAATTACGGTTCAGCAGAATCCAAAGTTTCAATGTTTAACAAAGCAAACATTCCAGTAGCAAAAAGACCTGCAGAAGTACCAGTATTATTAGCAGGAAAAATGCAAAAATCCGATTAGAATAAAAGAGAGAGATAAAGGAGAAAATTAATGCCTATTACAGACCCAGAAAAGAAACGAATTGCACAACAAGCACGTCTTGTAATGAGAATTTGCTTCAAATGTGGGGCTAGAAATGACATTGATGCTACACGATGCAGAAAATGTAGAAATCCATACTTGAGATTAAAGAACAGAAATCTCGGGGTCAAGAAATAGAATTAAGAAATCATCAATCTTTGCCTATAATTTACAATTGCAGATTTTAATTCATTATTGTATTGTTTGACAAAGGGTTTTGCATCTTCAGGACTATCCAACTCTTCAAAAGCAATCTGTAGATCCTCAGGGAGTTGATCATTCATCTGATACAAAACCTTGGCAGCTTCCACATATTGTCCTAAATTATCAGCATATTCAAAGGCCAACTTCATCCGGTCAATTAATGCGTCAAATTCTTGCAGAGACATGAAGAATATTTCGAAAATTAGCAATAAAGGTCCAAGGTAATTGTAACATAATCAGATAGCAAAGACAAAAAAACTCCTTTCAGATTAATCTAGTTGGACCGGTCGTCTAGTTTGGTTTGGATGACGCACTCACACTGCGTAAGGAATTAACTTCCCGCAAAGGTCGTGGGTTCAAATCCCATCCGGTCCACCATTTCATTTATCCAAGAATGCATGAATTGGATTCAGAGTCAAATACAGTTCCAGGACCACATTTTGAATCAGTTTCGGATGTTTTTACAATACCGACTCGGCATGCATTTGTATCAGGATCAAGAACAGTACCAGGACCACATTTTGAATCAAATTCACCATAGAAAATATCCTCATCTTCAATCACAGATGTAGAAATTGTGCCAGATGATGAATCCAGGGCATTGTCAAAATACCCCAGAGAATATCCAGCTCCAAGTATTATCAATATTAAAACAGGAATTCCAATAATTATTGGAATTTTTAGTGGGATTGATGTTGTAAAACTTTTAGATGCTATAACGGATTTTGGAGTCGAACCAACTTCAAAAATAGAAGTGCCGCAAATCATGCAAAAATTAGCACCCAATGGACCTTTTTTTCCACATTTCCAACAATGGATAGTTTCTTTGTTTTCAGGTTCATTTTCAAAAACAATATCATCGGTTTGTACGTCAGAAGTATGCTGAATCAGATATTTTTCTCGCATTCGTTTTAGATAATTCTCATCAGTAATCCAGATTGTTTTGTTTTGAATGAATGTTTGTTTGATATGCTCCAATCTGTACGAATCACCAACACCGAGTTTCAACAAGGCGTTTACTTCATCTACAACATCTTTGGAATCCATATTATTTCCAATATACCATATGTCATTAAAAACCAATTGAAGAATGAGATCAAAAATCAGACTAAATTATGGGCAAAAATATCCAAAATTACCAAAAACCCAGCAGTGTAAAACGATAGTAATTATTAAAATCTAGAAAACAAACAAAGTCTGTGAACGTTTCCCAAATAAGGTTTGAAGTTGAAACATCAAAAGAAGTTCTATTACAGACAATTCTAAAAAACAAAGAAAATTTAGATATGAATTTGATTGCAATTGCAATCAAAGATTATGTTAAAAATTACAACAAATACGATGTTGAAAAAAAGAGACTGCTTGATTTTATCTCAGAATCTAAAAATTAGATCATCAGACCAGAGCAGCTAAAAGTTGTGTATGACTAGTATCATTTCTGAAACACTCATCCAGTCTAAATTGAAGCATTTTCAAATGACACTCAACTGAGCAACACCCCTTATGACCCACATAGAATGGCTTTACGCAAACTTTGCAGGCGTTCAAGTGGACATACCCCTTGTTTGCTGTTTAATCTTCATGATGACATCGCTTGTCATTTTAAGTAGTTCCTCCATTTGAGGGTCTTGAACAAATTGTAAGGTCAAATGCAATACCCCTTTGTTTGATGTTTAATTTTCAACAGGACTTTATTTGTCATTTGTAAAAGATTTGCCATTTCAGAATCTAAAACAAGGTCTGAATTGCAATCAAACATTATGGTTTGTTGTGTTGTATTCATCTTTCTTCATTATACTATTAGTTACAATGAATATAACAAAGGATTTCGATTAGGCATGAATTAAGTATCGATGGTATCGAACCTCATGAATTTAGTGAATATGAGATTCTAACAAGAATACTCTGAAAGATCATTATCAATTTCAGATTTCTCATCCAAAATATCCAGATGAAACAATATGGAATTTCGATTACTTGATTTTAAATTTGAAATCATGCTGAAATTTCAGATAATGGTTCAACAGATTTAATAAATTCATCAGAACCAAAATGTCTTTTTTCAAAGCATTGTCCACATACAAGCCAAACAGGACAGTAATCATGGCCGGGAGCAGGTTTGTAGGTTACTTTGAGTGTCGGTTCGTGTCTATCCTCGCAAAGATTCATCGTCAATCTCCTTTGATAGTTGTTCTACCTGTCCAGTTAGAAGTAAGTAGAATTTCCTCATAGCACTTCCAAGATATCTCATCAGATAGTTGTTCTACCTGTCCAGTTAGAAGTAAGTAGAATTGTCTTAGAAAGTTCAGTAGGATAACCCCCTTGCTTGATTTTTAATTTTTGATACCACATCAGATGTCATTTTAATCAAATGTTCAACCTCAAGATCATTGAGATGTTCTCTGCCTTCATCAATGGAATGCTGGGCAATAAATGAGACTTCATTTTGCAGGCTCTCAAGAGCCAGAATAGTGCTCAATATAGTACATCTCCTTTTTCCCAGGACAGCTCAAATAATGAACTCATCATATCTACTAGAGTTTCCGAATCAGACCACCATGCAAAGACTTGTCTGGTTGGATGGGTTGCATTGCGCATAAAGATAAGAACCTCTTTTTTGTCATTTACAATGAAGCACTTGTTTTCAGAGTTGGATGGCATTGCTCTGATTGAATCAGAATTCATTTCAGATAGAAATTCAGGAGTTTTGTTTAGTGGTGAAACTACCATTTTGAGATTGCTTGGCGAAGTTTCAATCCAATCAAATACATCTGAATGATACATCCTAAGCAAATCAGAAACGGTTCCATAGATTTTGATCTCTTCAGAACTGGTTCCAACCATGTCCTTGATTTTGTTTGTGATCGGGCCAGTTCCATGCAATAATTGCATTTTTTCAGATTTTGATTCGTCTGTCTCTACTGCAAAAAACGGAATCTCTTTCCACATCTCAGAGAGTGATTCTTCCTTGTTTGCAAGAACGTCGATTCTATCTTGTTCTTGTTTGACCAAGGTAGCTACTGCTTCTCTCATATTCATTGCAGTGTATTTTGTTGGATGTGACAGTTCTGCCACTACCAGACCCATATTTTGGAGGGAATTCACCAGATGATATGTCTCAGTTCTAGGCAATTGCAGTGC
The DNA here is from genome assembly GCA_942490965.1 of uncultured Nitrosopumilaceae archaeon. Classification (GTDB taxonomy): domain Archaea; phylum Thermoproteota; class Nitrososphaeria; order Nitrososphaerales; family Nitrosopumilaceae; genus Nitrosopumilus. Next base: position 6,462 of record CALNZF010000012.1, read on the forward strand.
TTTTGCAATCTCAGAAGCAGTCTTCGATCCATACTTGCCGAGATAGATAAACACCTTAGCCTGGCTTTTTGTCAGGCCAAAATTGATTAGTTCGTTTTTAATTTTTTCAAGAGTGAGTTTATGCTTGTACATTGCAGTGTCTGATTCGTTATCAAACAGATTGATTTGATTACTAGAATTCATTTGAAATTCTCCTGAGATTTGAGTTTGATTTTCATCATCACATTGTTTGTCATTTTTAAGAGATGGTCAATTGAAGGATCATCTGGAAATTGTATGGTCATTGGTAAATCTCCTTGGATTGGAGTTTAATCTTCATCATGACTTTATTTGTCATATTGAAAAGTGACTCCATTCCGGGGTCCAAAAATAAAGGATTTGAGTCAAATGCTGGAGTTTGTGTCGTTGTGTTCATTGGTCTTCAATGATCGTAGTGGTTACAATGGATATAACCAAGGTTTTCGATTAGGCGTAAAAATTGGTTCGAACCATGCGAACCTCCCCTATTTTGCATACCAGAAGTGGGATTACATACTATTGCTTATAAAGCAAAAACAAGTAAATCCCATATTGAAAAATAGGCAAATAGCCGTCATTACGATTGCGTCAGTAGCAATATTGCTAACATTATCTACAGTTTACTCCAATTTGGATATTATTCAGGCATATGCAGGAGAAACACTATCAAATGACAACGTAGCAAAGACAATACTCGTCAGAATAAACCCGACAGGAACAAACATCGAGTATCCATTTGATTCATTTTCAAGAATTGGATTTGTAGATGGAGAGGGAAATTTCTTACTAGAATCAGTTCCAAGCAAGGACAAAAAGCCATTTTACTCATTGGTAAAAAAATCTCTTGATGCAAAAACAACATTGCTTAAAAACAAGGGAATGAATGTGAATATAGATATTTTTTCTGGAAATGGAGAGATAATTGAGACATTAAAATATTCTAATTGTGATGTTACAGAGTATTTTGTTCACGGTGTAGACTCGTTAGGAAAAATATGGTTTGTAGAAAATACCGGAACAGTTGAAATCAGAGAGGTTACAAAATTTGAATGTGTATCACTGACCTTAGAAATAGAATATACAGAGGAGGAAGTTACACAGATAGAAAAAATAATCGAATTTACTAGTACGAATAGATTTGAGATTGAGGGAGATGAGCCATATTTCAGCA
>CALNZF010000013.1:0-11164 GCA_942490965.1 uncultured Nitrosopumilaceae archaeon
ATAATCATTGACAAATAAAGAGAAAGAGAAATATTTTCAAAATCCCGGCCTCCCATCCCGCGGAATTCAAAAAGAAACGATTATAAAAATTAAATTTTACTAAAGAAAAAGTCAACCAAAATCGAGTTAATTACTTATAAGATACAGAAGAATTTCGACAAATAAAGCTTGAATTTAATCAAAATGGAGAAACCTAAGAGACAGAAAATTTTATAAAGAAATCTAGTAGATTGATTAGTAAACACAGCGAAATTTAACAAATAGAGATTAAATTTGACAAGAGAGATTTTAATGAAAATTGAGTAAATTAGTCATCAGACACTAGGAATTTTACAAAGAGCTAAAATTTTATAAAGTGGATTAATTGTAAGAGGTAGAAAAAGATGTCAAATAGAGATTGAATTTCAAAAGGAAGAAATTTAACCAAAATCGAGTAAATTATTTATTAAGGCAACTATTGATTTGAACAGAAAAATTGGCAAGAATTTAGATAAATTTATGAGTAAACAAGAGCTATAAGCGATTAAAATTTTTGCGAATAAATTGTTAGATAATAATCAAATAAATTTTGAAAAAGCTCTAGTGGATTGAGAAAGGCAGCCCGCGCCAATTGTAATGATAAAAGAGATTTTTGAAAACGGACAAAATGATGAGACAAGAATTAAAAATTGAGAAAAGACAAGGCCGGGTATTGTATAAAGATTCAAGAGAGAATAATTGAGAATATTTTGAATTGAAAGAGAATCTAAACCAGCGAAAACTTGAATTGGGTTGAGAAAACTAGTCAAGATTGAGCAAGAATTGTTAAATTGAGAGAATTATACAAGAGAAAAAAAGGGGTTACGTCGGCCAACATTGCATATACGACAATGCCCTCCCTGCGGTCGGTCACTGCGTATACGCGATCCATTAGCCACAACCCTTTAAGATTATGAATTCAATTTGAAATTATTGATTGAATGTGAAATAAAACGAAGTAAAATAAGTAGGTTTAAAATTGTGAAATGTAATTTGGCTTAAATAGTATTGGAAAATATGGATTCATCGTTTCAAAGCTATATTGAACTTTTACCAAAAGAATCGATTTTGATAAAATACGATAAAATCTATAATATATTTCAACCAAAACCAAATAATGAACAAAAATTGTCTCCAATATTTTACGGAGAATATAGACCTAATATTGAGAAATTATGGATGGAAAGAAAATTCAACCTAACTGATATTCAATTAATTTTTGACAAATATGATTTTTATTTAACTGAACTATACAATAAGCCAGAAAATTGTTTTTTAATTTATGGTAAGCTAGATGAGAATTACATTTTAATTAATTATTGGAGAGAAAGTAAAATTGTGAGAAAAATTCAAATTGGTGTAGATATATCAACAAGAGAAACAAAAGAATTTGTAGATAAAGTACTTCAAATTGGAAAAGAATGTAGATTTATAATGTTGGGTTCAAATTATGAGACATTTAATGCAAATTGGGAAGAATTATATAAATACATTAGACAAACTCCAGCATCTAAATTAATAGATAATGAAGATAAATTTGTGGAAGATGTTAAGAATGGAAAACAAAAAACAGATGTTCCATTTATAATAATGAAAGAATAGACTTGTTTAACAATGAAAATCAATCAGTTATAAAATTTAAATTTTGTTATAAAACATCAAAATTTTTGAATGACTAATAGTTGTTTGTATTTAGTTGAACATCAACGATAAATAGATTTCAAAATAACTAATTTGTGCAATTTCTTAAAGAATTTTTATTGTAAAAGATTGATAATCAATGAGAAAAAGTCTAGTAAAAAAATGGGCTGTGGCTAACATTGCATATACGACAATGCTCCCTGCGGTCGCACTGCGTATACGCGATCCATTGTGTGCAACTCAAATTGATTTTTAAATAATTGAAAATGATATTTTTAGCACTTGATACAAATATTTATAGAGAATTTGGATTAAATATTTCAAGCAGTTATGATTACAATAACCTGAGAGAATTTATTGAAATAATAGGAGGGAATTTTTATATTTTAAGCACAGTAAAGGAAGAATTAATAGACTATTATAAGAATGACATCATATATGATTTAAAATCAAGATACATTAAGATTCAAAAAGATATTTTAAGAAACCCTTTTATTGGAGAAAATATTACATTTTCAGATATTGAATACTACTTTGATAAAGCGATTAAAGCTTTTGAATCATCAATTATAGAAGATAAGGAAGAATATACTATTGATAGAATTTCAACAAATACATTAATTAAATTTTTACTTCAAACTAAAAGATTTTCAAAAAAAGACAATACTAGAGACTTTCTAATATTTTTAACACTGTTTTCATTAGCAAGAGAAAATACAAGCATCAGAATTGTGTTCATATCTAAAGATAAGATATTTAAAGAGAATCAGTTTTTTAAAGAATATCTATTTGAAAACAAATGTAGTAATATTGATTTTTTTGATTCAATAGCAAGTTTCTTAAAAGAGTATGGCCCAAATTTTGACTTTATTACCGACAAATTTTTATTAAAGATTATACCTAAAGAAGAGATAAAAGATACTATATATCAACAGCAAGAGGAAATCATTCGAGGAATAAGCAAAATTTATGATATTCGAAAAAAGAGTGATCTACCTCGATTAGAACTTTTGTCTATTGAAGATTTTGTTATTGATAATTTCTACACTTTTAAAGATTTGAATGAAGAAAGAGTGAAAATTATCCTAAGAATTGGAGTGAAAATTAAAGCAATATTTAGTCGAGAAGAAAATGTCGATGAAGTAGTTGAACGTCTCAATTTACTAGCAGAGAAAAAAAGAAAAAGTTTTTTATTCACAGAAACTTTTGATGAATCTTATAGGCCCGTTTTTGATAATTGGATTTCATTTCAATATGAAGGTATTATTGATGAGAAAGAAAATCAAATTAAAGATTTAAAACTTGTTGAATTTTTAACTATTGAATATCCATTTCGAGAGATAATGGAAAGATTGAAATTGTATTATGAGTAAGCTGCACACAACATTGCGCATATGTCAATGCCCTCCTAAGGTCGGTCACTGCATATGCGCGATCCATTGTGTGCAACACGAAAAAAAAGATAAAATATGTTAGTTTGAAAATTGAAATATTGAATAATTCTTGACTTATGACTAATAAAATATTAATTCTGATTTTTATTTCATTTGCGATAAATTTAAATATAAGTAAGCTCAAACTGGATTCAGAAAAGAATACTAAGCGGCCTTAAGAATGGTTGTTTTAGAATCGGTATATTCCTTTAAAAGCATCGGTTTTCCCGTTTGTGTATAATGAACTAGACTTTGTTTTAAAAAATCGAAAAAGGAAATTTCCCTTAATTTACAAGTAGTATAGATGGATAATAAAATAGCATAAGCCTTAGCTCCCTGATCTGATTTACTTCCAAAGGATACTTTTCTTTTAAGTACGCCTATTCGTATTAAATATTCCCCATAGTTATTATGACAAGGTACATCAGCATGTTCTATAAAAGTTAATATCCGAGGTCTTTGATTTTTTGACCTTTTTGATAATATCCTTTAAAATGTCGTTGGGGTTTCGCCATTTCAATAATTCGTCTAGTCTATCATGTAGCCTTTTTAACCTTCTTTTGAAAACATGATCTTCTAAAGAGTCTCTTTGTTTCTGTAGCCTTTGACCATCTCTTAATATTTTTCTAAACTTGATATAAAACTTATAGACACTCCGTAATTTGGGAAAAGCAGCAAATATTTTCCTTATTTTTCTCAATAAATGAGCCATACAACTTTGTTGTTCACACATCACCGATAAATAGGCTTTCCAACCATCAACAATTAATACCCCAAGGAAAATTTCACCCAACATTCTATGGACCACGTCCTTACCTCTTGATTTATCTATGATATAGTAAGCTCCTTGTTCATTACCAATTACCCATAACCACCATTTTTTTCCATTAACCCGCCAACCCGTTTCATCTGCATGTATCTTTACTGCTAAACGCAGTTCTTCCAATATTTCTTCATAAACGACCTCAAGTATTTTTGAAACTCTAATTAAATGAGCACTAAGACCAGCTGTACTTAGTTTTTGTCCATACAGATGTTTCAATAAGGAGGATATTCTTGTAAATGGCAAACACATACTTATCCATAAAAAAGCCGCTAATACCGTTGTATTTAAGCCTATATCTGCATTGGGAAGAGCCAAGATAGATCGGCCAGTTGTTACTTGCTGGCAATCATTACAATATTTCTTTTCCTGAATAACTTGGATAACTTCCAAGGCCATTGGTAAATCTGGAATATCTTCTATAATTCGCCTATTTTCACTCTCCAAAGATGGCTTATCTCTTAGATCCTTTCCACAGTTAGCACATTTTTCAACTACAACTAATTCCTTTCGGGTAACCTCTTTATTTTTTGGCTTATTTCCAGCTCCTTTTCTACCTTTTTTTCCTCTCCTTTTTTTTTTACCTTGCCCATCATTGCCCACTCCTTTGATTTCCCATTCCGCTTGCTTGGAACTCGGTTTATTCGCTTGTTGATTCACTGATTTTATCCGATCTGCAACTTGCAAAGACTTTAATCTTTTAACTTCTTCTTCCAAGGCCTCCTTTTCTTTAACCACTCGATTGTACTTTTCTAATAAGTCCTTGTATTTGCTCACTAAGTCAGCCAGCAAAGCTTGTAGCTTCTTTCTAGAAAAATAACCTTTGGTCAATGATATGAGCCGTTGGAAATTCAAATTGTTTTTTACACTTTTTGTTTATTCAATACCCAACATTAGAAATTTTTTTGTGCTTATTTCAATATTTATTACTCTTTTTCAAATTTTCTCTTTTTGACACCTCAACTCTTTGAAAATGTCTTATTTTTATCTGTTTGTCTGAATCCAGTTTGAGCTTACAAATATAATAGGACAAGATTTTCTTTCTGAAGAAAATAGGTGTTATGTTTTAGGCCAATTATTCGGATTGGGAGTCGAATATGGATTTACAGATATTTATAAATTCGGAGATACAATTGAAGTAAATAACAAAGTATATAAGAAGTTGTGGGTAACACGTGATTCAATGTTAACAAATTTTGAATATACAGGTACAGCATTTAGAGAAGAAGAAACAAGGATATATAAATATGTAGAAAATGAAAATACAGAAAAACAGGTATATGATTTTTCTTTGGAACAAGGAGATACAGTTTTTCATGAAGGATATGAATATTATACATTGGAAGCTAACCAAATTGATACAATAACATTAAATAATGGAGATCAAAGAAAGAGAATAAAATTGAACTTAATTAACCAAGTATTCTATTTCACTGAATGGATAGATGGAATAGGAAGTGTAAGAAATGTATTTTCACCAAGGGGAGATTTTTTGATAGATGTAAGTTTCAATTTATTATGTTTTACAGAAAATGATACAATTAGATATTCAAATTCTGAACAAGAAGATTGTTATAAGAATTATACCATATTCTCTACTAATCAAAGAGAGGAATTGGAAAAAGTAAGATGGAAGGTATATCCAACAATTATAGAAAATGATGTAATCATAGAAAATAATCAAATACAAAATTTAAATCAAATAGAATTCCAATTGATAAATCTATCAGGACAAATTATATTGAAAGAAAGAATTACAAAACAAGCTAAGATAAATTTAAGAGGAAGATTTGAAAATGGATTATATATTTATCAGATAAGAGAAGATAGAGAAATAATACAAATAGGTAAATTAATTATTAAATGAAAATTGACTGAAAAAAGTGCAGCACACAACATTGCATATACGCAATAGGGGCAAATGATAGAGATTTAAAATTGTATTCCCAAACCGGCCAGGCAAAGAAAAAGAGGCGCTGAATCAAGCTCGCCTCTTTTTCTTTGCCTAGCCTACGATTAATTTGTATTTTGAGAGAAATTTGACCAAATGCCCCTACTGCGTATACGCGATCCATTGCATGACAGCGCCGACCCACCTAATGTTGAATTATCCAAAGAGAAATTTTTGAAAATAAATTTGAGTGAGAATTATAAATAAAAACCCGGCCAACTGGTATAATAAATTTCCAAAAGAAGTTGGTGATTTCTTTGGGGTGAGACAAATTCCAACAAATAAAAAGAACAACCAAAATTTTAATCAATCAAATAAGTCGTAAGAATTTGATGAAAATCTAGTCAAAGAAATCTGTAAAGGCCGATTTGAGATAAGATTATTGAGAATCTAATTAGAGAAAGCCCGGCAAATCGAATCTGAATATTTCCATTGAAGTTAGTTTTGTGATTAGGGTGATAAGAATTCTAAGAAATCTAGAAATAATCAAAAAATTAGTCAATCAAATGAGCCATAAGAATTGATAAAAATTTAGTCATGAAATCTGTAAAAGCCGGGCCAGATGAAATCAAAATAAATTAGTGATAAGATTATTGAGAATCTATTCAAAGAAAGCCCGGCCAATCGAAACTGAATATTTCCATTAGAGTTGGTTTTGTGATTAGGGTGATAAGAACTCTAAGAAATGTAGAAATAATCAAAAATTTTGTCAATCAAATGAGGCATAAGAATTGATAAAAATTTAGTCATGAAATCTTTAAAGGCCGGGCCAGATAAATTCCAATAAATTGATATAAATTTAAGATAAAAGAGATTGAAACTATATCACCGAAAGCCCGCGCAGGCGGCTACCAGAATTGTGAAATTATAAGAATCAGTGAAATCAAAGAGACAAATTTTATAGATACAAACATCGTAAGATTAATGTTGTAAGAATTGTAACAAACCAAATTGAATCAATCAAATTCAAACTTATAGATATTGTAGATTTAATGTTATAATTATTAGGGCCGACAAATTTTGAAATTGAATGATCCATCAAATTAAGTTCAACAAGAGAGAAAGTGAAATTGATAAAATAAAGAGATAGAATTGACAACAGACAAATAAAATTGAAAAAAAGCCGCCGCCTGCCAGCCCACCCGCGGCCAAATACTCAAATCCAATCACTCAAGCCAATAAATAAACTGGTAAAAAAAAAGGCCAACGCTCAAATGCCGTCATGCAACACTGCACTACCGCAATAGGGGAAATGTTTTAAATTGAAAATTGTATTTCCAACCGGCCAGGCAAAGAAAAAAGGCGCCGGATCAAGCTGACCTTTTTTTCTTTGCTATTTTGTTATACCGGAAGAGCTTTTTAAGCGGCGATAAACCGGAAATTCATCTTCATGGATAATATTGCCGATACATGGCCAGGGTATCCGCTTTCCCCCATAGCCGTTTCCACAAATAGACCGTAAACAGCCAGATAATCAGCCCGGCCCTTTGGGATGCTCCGGTTTGCCAGCGCCGGGCGGACACCCGTGCATTTCCAAGCAGGAAGGCGGTGCGTCCGATTCGCGGCAGGCGCAGGCTCAATTCGATGTCTTCCATCAGCGGTATGTTGGGATACAGATCATTTTCAAGAACGGGTTTCCGCCTGAAGAACTGAACCTGATCCCCGAAGCTGATGCCCATGCACACCGCCCTTAGATCATTGGCGAATTCCAGAAGACGCAGGCGGGCTCCGCCTCCGTTGAAAACACTGCCCACCGCGCCCCCCACGATTGAAGGATTTTTCCTCAGCATATCCAGAAGGCATGAAAAAGTGGGCGCCGTTACCCGCGTATCCGCATGAACCACGGCGATGACGTCGCCGGTAGCCTTCATGACACCCGCATGTATCTGCCCGCCACGCCCGCCCCCGTTTTCAGGGGGGGCTGTGTGCCTGATGACTAGGGCATTGGCTGCTGCTGCCAGGCTCACGGTATCATCCACGGAGCCCCCATCCACCACAATGACCTCTGTCACTGCTTTGTCCCGGAACAGCAGCTCAACACAAGCCGCAATTCTTCGGGATTCGTTCAGCACCGGAATGATGACGGATACGGACAAGGGGAGGAAGGCAGCGGAAATGTTTTTCTGTGCATGGCAAAAAAAAAGATATCCGTGCAAGCATCAATGAAAAGGGAATCCATGTTACCGCGTAAACCCAATGCGGGAAGGAAAGGCCCGTGCCTTCAGGAATAAGGCGGAGGGCCATGGTCAGACACAGCAGCATCCAGGAAGCATGCGGGCGAACAGCCATTAACGGCACAATCCATGAAAGATTCGGAAATCAAAGGCCGGCGAAAGGAGTCTGAAAGCCCCCACGGAAAAAAAACAGCCTGGAACGGATCATTCCCAAACCGGCCCGCGGGCTGCGATAAAGCATGGGAATAAGCGTACATCAGCGCTGTTGAAAGTAAAACCATTGAGGTAATACTTGCCGGCCCGGTTTCATGAAAAACAGCCTGAAGCAGCTCATTGACGGGGCCGGGGCTGAAGTCCGGCGGGGGAAAAAACTCCAATCCGCTCCATCTTTTGTTATTTGCAAGACTCTAATCAGAAGAGGAATGCATGATATTCCCCAAAAACGGTGGTTATCGGTCCGTATAAAAAACGGCATCACCAAAAACGCCATGTAATGCCAATACGCAGCCAAGCCTACACACTAAATACATCCAAAACCACCGGCTATGATCGTACAAACAAATGGCCCCTAAAAGAAAAAAAATGAAAACAGTCTCAAAATTGCCGCCGACAACACTGATCATCACGATGGGATTCATTGCATACAGCACTGCCCAGCGGATATTAAGGCGGCGATGGCATAAAATGGATTGTAAAATCAGAATCGACCCTGCATCAACCATGATGATCCATAAAGACGTTATGGCAGGGCCGCTCACCATGAGCGATTGAGGCAGATCAAGGCCGTCCCATGGTTTGGGGAATAAGAGTGCCAAGCGAAGAAGTACCGCGCATCCGGTGATCAGGACACGGCTTTGATTCAGCGAAAGCCCCCGGGGGAAGACCAGCAGCATCAGGATGCAACCAGCCCATATGACCCCGTATTGTAAAATAAACCAAACGGCATTTTCAGCCCAGCCCAGGGAGGAATGCAAATGATTGAAACAGACTGTAAAAACCTGGATGAATGCGAGCAGGAATGGAATCCGCGAACCGGACGAAACCTCCATGTGATGCGCTATGGCCTGAGTGTTCGTCATTGCCGGAAATCGCATACAGGCGAGCGGAGGCGGGCAGCCGTTCGGACCATAAAGATAAAATCCTTTACTCCCATGGGGAAGTTTGTGTCATTCATTCTATTTCCGGTCCAGAGAATTTCTGCATGAGTATATGTTTTTTTTGTCTTCCAAATCAAATCCGGAAACATTGATTCCTTTAGGAAGGATAAAGTGTCAAACGAAATGTGATGAGCTAAAATCCATGACTTTCGTGTGACAGCTGAATGTCGGATTGAGATTGAACGCCGGTTGTGACTTCAGGGGATCGGTCCCGAAACAGACATCTTAATTTCGAGCGGGTTCAGTTTGGATGGAAAGGATGGAAAACTGATAGTGAACGACAATGAAAAATATATCTCAAACCCGTTCCATTCGATTAGTCTTATCTATAACATCCATTAGGTTGAACTTATCAGTGTCTCTTTTCCCCGCTCCAGCAGGGAAAAGAGACGTATTTTCATACAGCCATCCATCCTTGTATATTCAAATCATTCAGAATATTGGAATGTCATAAGGATGTCATTCGACATGATATGGATTGACAACAAAGACGGGAACCGGGGATTTCGAGATCACCCGTTCCGCCGTAGAACCGAATATCACCTTTTCCATGCCTTTTCTTCCATGGGTGCCGATAACCACCATATCAATTCCCTCGGACTGAATATAATTGAGGATCTTCTGGGCCGGATCGCCGGATATCACGCTCATCTTAGTTTTTTCAATCTCCTTGAAATATTCTTTTATGAACTCTTTGAGTTTTTTCTCCGCGCCTTTTAAGATCTCTTGTTCAAAGGTATTGATGGAAGGATGTGGTACATAGATGCTATGGAAGTAAGAGAAATCTCTTACAACAAACAACAGGTGAAGTTCGGATTCGAATTTTTTGACCATAGTAAGGACATAAGGGACAAGCTTTGGAGATGTTAGGGAAAGATCAATGGGAAACAATATTTTTTGAAATTTTTCATATCAAGCCCTTTTTGTCTTGGACATAATGAGATCTTGAGTGTAGCGATCTTTAAAAATTCGGTATCCGTCCGTCGGATAATGGGTGTTACATATGCCACGGTGTGATAGTCTCTGTTTTATAGTTTTAGCAATATCCATACCATCATCAACGGATTTGAGTTGTTCTCATGATTTGCTTGATAACTGATTAATATTAATTAAATTATGAACAAAATTTCGGTAAGTTATCAGGATGAAAATCAGAAGCCAAGTGTCGGTTTTTTTCCGATGTGTAAAGTCAGGAGAAGGGGAAGATATTGATTGAGGATGCTGGTTAATGATAATCAAGATATTAAATTGGCGGTGATCCTCTGTGCCAATAAAAGTGAGACACCGACCCCCCAAAAATTAATGATGGAGGATTTCAAAATGGACTTATCTCAATTTGACTACACGGATATGTTGTTCATGTCCTTTTCAAAAGGCACGTTTTTTTATCGGGGCGGGCACGAAGGATACACATCCACGCCGAGTTCAAGCCGAACCGGCCGGATGAGATCACCTTGTCTGAGAAAGAAACTTTCGGAAGTATCGGGTGGACCAAAATTACCGTGAAAGACGGCTCGGGCAGAACGGTTTTGGAACATAGAGAGCGGCCGCGCAACGCATCTGCCGATTCTCTGTATCAAACAAAAGATTTTTTCAGATTTGGTTTGGATATGACGTCATCCGTCAGAGCATGTCAGGATATCGATTCTTTGTCACGGTTAGCGGCGTTGCGGACCAAATTTCCCTCATCTTTTTACTGAAGAGATAGAAATAGATGTCCAATTTTTCATAGCGTGGGTCCCGGCATATGGAAATGGATATCCTTGCGGCCTCTTCCAGCGGATACCCGTAGACGCCGCAGGATATTGCCGGAAATGCAATTGAACCACACCGGTTTTCAACGGCAAGATCAAGGCTGTTTCGATAGGCTGACGCCAGCAGGTTCTGAGGTTCGGGGTCAATTTGATATCTGGGGCCAACCGTATGAATAACATAACGGGCTTTCAGGTTTCCGGCGGTTGTAATTC
>CALNZF010000014.1:0-11071 GCA_942490965.1 uncultured Nitrosopumilaceae archaeon
AGATTATCTGCGTATGTCAGAATGCAGTACGCATAAATTATGCTAATTTAGATGCGGATGGTCTCTATGGCTTGGTGCCTCAGCGCGTCATTGATGAAGCTGAGGAAAAAGCCGTGTTTGGGCGCCAGAAATCAGACATTGTGAGAAGATATCATTATAAATAGTCTTAATCTGTTCAGTTTTACAGTTGGAAATTGTACAGTTATTGTTTTGGAGACCCACAGACACAGAGAGGGTAAAAGTGAAATGCAATTAATATTTTATCTATGGTTTACAGGAAGCAATGTGTCATGTGATCGCCAATGCGTACAAGCAATACATCAAATCTCGTCCAGCTCCGTCAAACGAAAGCACGAAACGCGCCAAGAATTTCTCAGACGTCAACATGACCGTTCACCCGATGTTTGGTAAAGTTCTGCCCTGGTCACAGTTTATTTGGAAATTGGAATCATTTCCATTATTTCTTCTAATATTAATATCATTCTACCTTCCGACTTGTGCTCAGCATGGAAAAACGGACGTTAAACCGATGATGATGATGGCACCACAAGTTCAGTTGTTAAGAGAAATTCGAGACAAACAATTGATGAATACTGTATCTGGTATGTCTTTCATGACCGGATTCAATTCATTTTACTATTCATTCTCACCACATGTGGCAGATCTAGAAAGAGAGAATCCAATCCTTAAAGAAATTGTAAAAATTGGAATTACTCCATTGTTATCATCACTTTTTGTAATGGAATATGCAGAAACAGACGGTGAAATTTTAGGATTAGGCATCAGCGTGATCCTGATGAATCTTGGAATGTACTTTGTTTTCCCATTTGTAATATGTTACCAAAGTATGAGGTTTATTCGAACCAGACGCCTACAGAAGTCGAGCTTGTTCATTATATCCAATTGTAACCATAGATCAGTATTGAAAATTGGTCTCTTCGGCCTAATTGCACTATTCGTATTATCGGTTAGTGTGCCTTCAGCTTTTGCACAATCAACTGAATTAGCAGAATCACCAATCATAATGGTTCTAGATATTACTCATCAAAATATTTTAGATTCACTAGAAGATGCGGGAATCAACCCTGAAAATGATCCATATTATACTGAAGCAAAAATACAATATGATGCTGCAATTGCCGCATTAAATGAAGATAATGTAGCAGATGCCAAAAACAGTGCGTTGATTGCAATGGCATTGTTTGAAAAATCAGCAGAAGAGATTGGAGCATTAGAAGAACAGGCATCAACTCAATTGCCTCCAGGATTGGGAGCAGGAATTGGAAGCGCATCAGATACTGGAATTACACAAGGTCAGGGATTAGGAGTAGGCGGAGTTCCGCCAGGAATATTGAATCAAATTACAGCTGCTAACACATTTGAGATTCAAGAGCAAATTACAGAGATTGATAGCGAGATAGAAGGATTACAGAATTTAATTGAATCAAGCAATTTACCAGTTAATTTAGAAAAAGCAAACGAATCAGTCAATTTGGCAAAAGAGGTTTTGCTAAGCGGAGACATTCCAAATGCACAAGCAAAACTAGCAGTTGCAAAGGAGATCAAAGATGATCTATATGATCAAATCAACGAAGCAGTAAAGGATAACGAAGATGAAAGAATTCAGCAATTTGTAGATAATAGTATAAGCAACATCAATGAAATGCTAGAAAAAGACAATCTAGGTTTAACTAAAAAAGCAATTAATGAGTTGGAAAGCACATTAGCAGTTTTAGAGAGCGGAGATATCAATGAAATTTTAGATAAAACAGATGACAACAGCGAGTTTGCCAAGGAAGTAAAAGATAAAGAAAATTCTGGAAACAGTGAGAATGCTCCAGGACAGAACAAGGCTGACAGTGTGGATGAATCACCAGGAAACAGTGAGAATGCTCCAGGACAGAACAAGGATAAAGATAATGAGGTGACAGAACAAGGAAAAAGATAATAAGATTGCCACCAGGATTGGATAGTGCATCAGATACTGGAAAAGCAAATGGTCAGGGTAACGGATTAGGAATAGGCAAAGTTCCTCCAGGATTAGCTAAACTATTTGAAAATAATGAGGTGATAAGATTGCCACCAGGATTGGATAGTGCATCAGATACTGGAAAAGCAAATGGTCAGGGTAACGGATTAGGAATAGGAAACATCCCACCAGGTCAATTAAAGAAATTATATGGTGAAGAAATTTTTTCAATTTACAGTCCAGATGACTATTTTGATGATGCCACTGAAGATTTGAGAGAAGATTCTTTTGAAGAGAAATTTGACAAAATGAATAAGGATTCAAAGGCCAAAGAGAAATCAAATAAGATTAAACAATCAAAATTAGATAAAATTGCAAATGCTGCAGCTAATGGAGGACCTCCAGGATTAGCAAAGAAGGTAAATGATGGAATTACGGATACAATAGGTAATCAATGTGTAGTGATTGGCGGAGTGTATGATGTCACTGGATTTACTGCAATAAAGAATGGAAAAACACAAGATCCTGATAAGATCAAAGTAGATGTTGTGTCATCTGTAGCAGGCACTGTTGTAAATAACAAACAACAAGGAAATTCAAATTCAGACTTTGACTTGAATGGACCTGCAGGTACTACTTACGACATTACAGCAACAGTAAATCCACTTACACCAGTTACTAGAACTGTGACTGTGCAAGCTAGTTGTGGAGCAGGAAACAATGCACCTACTGCAAATGCAGGTCCTGACCAATCAGTTACAGAAAATACTGTGGGCGTGACACTTGATGGAACAGGTTCTTCTGATTCAGATGGAACAATAGCATCATATGCATGGACTCAAACTGCAGGAACCACAGTTACGTTATCTGATGTTACCGCATCTCAACCAACATTTACTGCACCCTCAGTCGTGGCAGTAGGTGAAACTTTGACTTTTTCACTTATCGTTACAGATGATGATGGCAGTGACTCTACTGCGGATACAGTTGACATTACAATAAATGATACAGGAGTAAATAATGCACCTACATTGCTTACTCAAATTCCAGATGATACTGTAAGTGGTAATAATCCAACAACCCTCATTGTAGACCTTCTAGATGTATTAGGAGGAGGAGAAGATGCATTTTTTGACACAGAAGATGGAGCTGCTTCATTGACATACACCATTACAGACACAATTACTGGAACTGTTGTAAATTCATTAGATATTACAGGTACAACGTTAACCTTAGATTACAAAAATGGTAATAACAATGATGGATCTGGAGACATTACAGTTACTGCAACTGACTCGGGTGGAAAAACAGCAACAAACACTTTCACTATTACTCGAACTTAATTTTCTTTAATTTTTGAATATTTTGAATCAGATATAATATTAGATGATTTCATCTCATCAAGTTTTGACTTGATTTGCTCAGACAAATAATCTGAAAGAACTTTATCATAACCATCTTCATATTTTTTCTCAGGTGCCTCTACCCTTTCTACGACTTTTTCCACAATTCGCTCAACAGGTTTCTCCTCAACCAGAGGAACCCTGTTCTTGAATTTTCTATACCCAATTACACCAATTATCAAGATAGGAATTACAACCACCCCAATTACAAGTGAATAGTTTTTCTCAACTTTGGCAGAAACCGTTACAGGACCATCAATGAATACTTGAGCAACATTTCCATCATATGTTACATCTGTCCCTTCCCATCCAGATAATGAATTTAGAACTAATCCATCACTGCCAGCATCAATTTCTATTGGCACAGATACTCCCTGCTCATACCAGCCACTTCCACGAGTTTCTCCATAGTCAGAAATAACATTGAGTTTGTACTGGTATGCTGTGAAAAAGTCAACCTGATGATACTCATTCAGCAGAATTGGAGGAGTAGTAAATGATGTAGAATCGCCACCTTCAATTTCCCAAAATTCGGCCTTATCCAAAGACCAGCCAGTAATCTCTTGTCGAACCTTGTTTGGCTCAATCTCAGTTGTTTTCTGCACATTTACAGATACTTCAGTTCCGGAATCAAACCAGTTATCATTTGTAGGAGAAGAAGGAAGGAAGGAAAAATCATTTGTTCCCTCTACACTTAGAGCATATTGAGGAACTGCTGAAAATACGATACTGTGTGATGAATCAGTTGGAACTGACAGTGTAAAATCACCGCGAGCTGTTCTAGATAGTTTCACTGTCTCACCATCCAAAGTGTAGGATACTAGATTATACCTACTAGTTTCATCTTGAACCCATGAATGATTTTGGGATAGTGTAAATGTTTGTCCAGAAACTAATGGAACCTCATATGACGGAAGAAGGTTGTTTTCGAAACTCACCTTCAGAGTATTAGTATTTGAGAACTGCCCATATGCCAAATAATCATACCCGCTAGCAAAAACAAAACTAGTCAAAACCAAACCAAAGATTATCAAAAACTTCATGATTAAGATGCCACCAATGTTTCCAACCCAGAATACTTTGAATCTAGTTTTTCATTAATTTGATCAAGGGATTTTTTGTAATCGCTGTTTAGTGTTTCGTATTTTCCACGAGGGATTACATCAGCATCATAATCAGAATGAAGCTTGTTAAGGGATTGCTCGTATCCGTATTTTTTTGCCAATAATAGATAAAATTCACCAGACAGAGGCCAGGTATTTTTTGGCAGTTCAAACACATCGCCAATTGGCTGAGAACTCTCACCCCTGAAACTATCAATTTCCTTGATTTTTTGGAATCTGTATGCAGTCAAAATGTATCGAACATCATTTGATGCGTATTTGAGTTTCTCAACTAGTCCACATTTTAGAAGAGATTTTTCAATTGTCAGTCGAACCAAGTCTTGTTTTAATTTGTCATTCTCACCTGTTGTCTTTAGAGCAATTTGAGACAGTTTTACTGGGCCCATCTCTTCAGCAGTTAATTCTGAAATTGCAAAAAGAATTTTTTGAGTCAATAATTGGTTTGAACTTTCCTCAAGATATTTGAAGCAATTTTCTTTGAGGGGTTTTATTTTCAAAATTCGCGCAATAAGGTCTTCTTCACTAAGCAACTATAATCACCATTTCTCTTTACAACTGACTCTAAAGTAGATAGACATATTATTTTTGATAAAATCTTAGGTATTTTTTGGGCGATTTTTACAATATATCATAATAACTCTGGTTTAAAGGGGTCAAAATCAGAGCAATATCATGAAAGCCAAGTTTACCGGAAAATGCGTTGAATGCGGCGATATGATAAAATCAGGCAAGGAGATTCTAAAGAACTCTAAAGATCAGTGGGTTCACAAGGCATGCTGTGACTTGGAAGAAGAATTGCCATAATTAGACCAGAATTAGTACGAATTAGTAACAAATTTTTTAAATGACTTTACAAAAATGAAAATGAAATGAGTTCAAAATCAACCATATTGCTAATGGCATCAATTATGGCAGTATTTGCAATTATGACTATACCAGGAGATATTTCTGCTGAATCAAATCAAATCACAGTTACACCAATTAATGAAAAAGTCAGTTTGGAAAAAACAGTTACCACAATGAATGTTCCTGAAGACAACAAACTGCCATGGGGAACCGTAAGAGGGGGAGCATCAGATGTCGCTGAAAGATATCCAATAATCATTCAATTCTACAAAGGAGAAGATCCAGTTCACTTTGCTCAAGTCGATGCAAAAGGTGACGGTTCATACGAATACAAATTCAGAGTAAGAAATCTAGATTTGAACACAGGTGAATTTGTCAATATCTTTGAAGGAGACTATACAGTAAAAATCTACAAAGTGATTCCAAATACCAATGATCTAGTATAATCAGCAGAGCCATTATTTTCATAGAATTCATATACTGAATGCCAAAATGAAGAGCTAGAAAATGAGCAAGAATTTTTGGCACGACATAGAATCAGGCAACGACGTCCCTGAAATAATCAACACCATCATAGAGATTCCCAAAGGATCCATGAACAAGTACGAATATGATAAAAAAAATAACATGATGAAATTAGACAGAGTATTATTTTCCCCATTTCATTACCCTGGAGATTATGGATTAATCCCTCAAACATTGTCTGAGGATGGAGACCCGCTTGATGCACTGGTACTAGTTACAAATCCCACATATCCAGGAATTTTGATTGAAGCAAGGCCAATAGGATTACTACAAATGAAAGATGATGGAAAGATGGATGACAAAATCATTTGTGTTGCAACAAATGACCCAAGATATTTGCACACTACGGACATCACCAGTCTTGAAGATCACTATCGTTCAGAGATTGCTCACTTTTTCCAAGTTTACAAAGATTTGGAAGGAAAAAAAGTAGAGATCATAGGGTGGAAGTCAGCTAAAGAGGCCAAAGTTGTAATCATCGAATCAATCAAAAGATACAAGGACACTTTGAAAAAATATTAGCATGCCAAAAGAATGCGAGCATTTCACTCAAGGAAACAAAGTATCTCAGAATACAAAAAATTGTCAAGAATGTGAAATAGAGCATCTTCCAGTGGTTGCACTTCGAATGTGTTTAACATGCGGACATGTTGGTTGTTGTGATTCATCAATTGGTAAACATGCGACTAAACATTTTGAGGAAACAGGTCACCCTGTAATGCAAGCAGTTCCAGAGAACATTTGGAAATGGTGCTACATTCATGAAGAATATTATCAATCAGAATAATTTTGGATTTTAGATAAGAAAGTATTTTTTACGATTTTAATCGTAAACCATCAAGTCTTTTTCTTCAAGCAATGCATGAATTTGGTTGACAGAGCGATGAACGTCTTTTTCAAGTTTGGCTCCAACACACACCAGCTTACCTGATGCAAAAATCAGAATGACAGTTTTTGGATCAAGCATTCTATGAATTAGTCCAGGGAATTGTTCTGGTTCATACATGCTTCTTGGCAGAGTTCTTGCAGCTTGCTCCAAGTTTACCTTGCCTCCAAGATTAATTGAAGATACAATGTTCTGAATTGAAACTATAGGATCATTTTTGATTTTGATTTTTCCTTTTCGCAAGATTTTCACTACCTCAAAGACTGCAGTTTCTGCTAATTCCTGAGATTTTGCGCCTGTACATACCATTTTTCCTGAACCAAAGAGCAATGTTGCAGTCTTTGGACTTTTTAGTCTGAATACTGCACCTGGGAATTGTTCTGGATGATATTCTACTGCTGGGAATTTTTTAGTGATGTCAACAAGGTCTAATTTTTGTTCAATAGTTGCAGAGCTTACCACATTGACAATTGCGATTATAGGTTTAGTTTGAGTCATTTTTTCATTTGCCTCCCATCATATCCATATTTTGGTCTAATCTCAGGCCTTTGTATCTATTTCTAATTGTAACCTCAGTAACATTTGCAGCCTCTGCAATATCACGTTGAGTTTTATCCTCACCGTTTTTCACACAAGACAAGTATAGTGCTGCCGCTGCCAATCCCATCGGATCTTTTCCTGCAGACTCTTCATGGGCTTGTGCATCTCTGAGTACTTTGACTGCAAATCGTTTTGTTTTTTCTGTAATTCCAATAGAGCTTGCAATTCTTGCAACACATTGTACTGGGTCCACTACAGGCATTTTTAATTCCAATTCTTGATGTAAAATTCTATAGCACCTTGAGATATCTTTTTTCTTAATGTTACCAGCATCTGAAACGTCTTTTAGAGTTCTAGGAGTTTCAGTGTCTCTACATGCAGCATAAAGTGATGCTGCAATTAATGCTGAGATAGAGCGACCTTTTACAAGACCCTTCTCCAATGCTTTTCTGTAAATGTATGATGCTTTTTCAATAACTGCATCAGATAATGAAAGTTTGTCTTTTAATGTAGATAATTCACTTAATGCTTGTCTGAGATTTTTGTCAGATGAGGCATTTACTTTACTTCTACTGTCCCAAGTTCTCAGTCTTTCAATAGTACTCTTCATTGTAGATGTAAGTGGTTTTCCAGAAGAATCTTTGTTCATAGGGCTGATGATTGTTGCAAGGCCTCTATCGTGCATTGCTAATGATGTAGGAGCACCAGTACGAGTTGGATCTGCACCACCTTCTTTTGAAAATGATCTCCATTCAGGACCAGAATCCTGCAAAGTCTCAGTAATAACAAAACCACATTTTCCACAGAATCGCTCACCAGTAACATTATCAGCCAACATGGAATTCTTTCCACAACGACCACAAATCGAATCTGCATTAACAATTTCCAAAACCAACACTATTCCAATATTGTATGATTGATTTCCTATAATAACCGATTTATTTGCAGATTTTTGGCATATTTTTGAGCCTAAAAAGACAGGAGATCTGACAAAAAAAGGCCTAAAATTTCATTTTAAAGAGAATTTTCTCTCAGGTAAACTATTGGGAAAATTGGCCATCACCGCATGCATTTTTTAATAGTTACAAAAAGCACAGACTAGGATGTCATCGTATCAGTTAGGCAAATGGGATCTAACAGAATTAGTAAAAAATCCAAAAAGTCCTGCTTTTCAAAAACAAATCCAAGAGTTAGAAAAACAGGCAATAAAATTTGAAAAAATAAAATCAAAGTTAGATCCTAAAATGTCATCTAAAGAATTTATGAATATTCTCCATCAAGTCGAAGAGATTTCAGAAAACATGAGTAAGATTGGAGGATACGCATCACTTGCATATTCTTCAGATACTCAATCAGATGAAGCAACGTCACTGATGACAAAGATGTCAAAACTTGGCTCTGAAATTTCAAACAAAATTTTGTTTTTTGATTTATGGTGGAAAATAAAAGTTGATGAAAAAAATGCTAAAAGACTCATGAAAGATGCAGGAGAAATTACAGAGTATCTTTCACACAAAAGATTATTTGCAAAATACGCATTAAGCGAACCTGAAGAACGCATCATAAACACACTAGATGTGACAGGAATATCTGCACTTGTAAAACTGTATGATAAAATTACGAATTCTTTTGAATACAAAATGAAAATTGGAAGTAAAACAAAAGCAATGACAAGAGAAGAACTTACAAATTATGTAAGAAGCACAAATCCAAAAATTAGAGAAACAGCATACAAAACAATTCTTTCAAAATATCATGAAAACAAAGGAGTGGTTGGAGAAATTTATCAAAATATTGTTCTTAATTGGAAAGATGAAGGAATAGAGATCAGAGGATATGAATCCCCAATATCAATGAGAAATATTGGAAATGATGTAGATGATAAAACCACAGATTCCCTACTTTCAATTTGCAAAAAGAATTCACCGGTTTTTCAAAAATTTTTTGTCCAAAAAGCAAAGATGCTAAATATGAAAAAACTGCGAAGGTATGATTTGTACGCTCCAGCAGCAGCAAACATCAAAGAAAAAAACTATTCGTACGATAAATCAGTGAAACTGGTTTTTGAATCTCTAGGCAAATTCAGCAGCACACTAGAAGAATATGCGCGCAAAGTATTCAATGAAAAACACATTGATTCAGACATCAGACAAGGAAAAAGAGACGGGGCTTTTTGCAGCACCTTGACTCCTAAAATTACACCCTATGTGCTGGTAAATTTTACAGGCAAGTCAAGGGATGTGTTTACTTTGGCTCACGAGTTAGGTCATGCAGTGCACAGTCAAGCAGCGCAGGATAGATCAATTCTGGTTCAAGATGCCCCGCTACCGTTGGCTGAGACTGCATCAACATTTTCAGAATTACTTCTATATGATAATCTCTCAAGCAAAATTTCAGACGATGAGAAAAAGGCAATGCTTTCAGAAAAAATCGATGATTTGTATGCCACAATACTAAGACAGTCATTTTTCACAATTTTTGAAGTTGATGCCCATAAACAAATTGGAGAGGGCACCACCATAGATGAAATATCAAAAACATATTTGCAAAATCTCAAAGTTCAATTTGGAAATTCAGTTAGTTTGTCTGATGACTTTGCAATAGAGTGGAGCAGCATTCCTCATTTTTACCATACTCCGTTTTACTGCTATGCGTATTCTTTTGGTAATTTGTTAGCTTTGTCATTGTTTCAAAGATACAAAAAAGAAGGCAAAGACTTTGTTCCAGCATACATCAGCATTCTTGCAGCTGGGGGTTCCAAGAAACCAGAGAAACTACTTTCAGAATATGGATTTGACATCACCAGTCCAAAATTCTGGCAAGAAGGATTTGATTATGTCAAAGAGCAAGTAAAAGCACTCTCATCTTTGAATTAAATTTTAGAATAAATGGGGCCGACAGTCCAACGCATGGACTGCCGGCTTGTTCCCCGAACGGTTTGAATTCGATGTCAAATCAAATGCATAGATAATCTGATTTAAACGTTTGAAATTATTTTAGGTTCAGTTTTTTTGGTTTTATCTTCCTAATTGTGCCCATAAGAATGCCAATAGTGATTCCTAACTGATAAAGGAAATACAGTAAAACTTCAAATGTGCTCGGGGTAAGATCAGTAAATCTACTGACTGCAGTCAATACCAGCAAGAGTGCACTGAAAAAGAAAACAAATGCTCTGGTAATTCCATTCAGATTAGTAAATTTTAACACAACAAAACTCATCACAGTGAATGAAATTGCAAGTACGGTTAGAAAGCCAGTATTCATTCCAAAAATCAAAAACAGCACAGATGCTAATTCGCCAGGACTATTTGCAGACAGATTTGAGAGAGTGATTTTCTCAGGAGAGGCAAACCGTGGGACACTTAAAATTGCATTTATCAAAAATAAGACAAACATTGTAATGGATACTGTTTTTACACGATTTTGTAGACGTGGAAATCTTACTAGAATAGCCCTACCAAGAACAATTCCTTGAAATAAACCAATACCAAAAGCACTCAAAATTGCAATTAATTGAATTATCGGATGCTGAAAGAGATCTACAAATATTGGAATTAGTGCCATGTTATCTAGATATTAGCATAAATGGGAATATTAGTTACCAGATAAGATATTTTTCTAAAAAAACAAAAAACTTTTCCTCGCAGAATTTTAGCAAATGAATCAAGAGTAAATTTAATAATTTCCTTATCAGAGTTAGGAAACATGTTGAAGAGTTTGATTTTTCTTACATTAATAATTTTGATCGGAGTTTCAGCAAATAATGCGTATTCACAAG
>CALNZF010000015.1:0-6060 GCA_942490965.1 uncultured Nitrosopumilaceae archaeon
CCTGTCTCTTGGATCTTATTATGATAAAATAATTGAATGTAATTCAGATAATCGTTTTAAAATATTTTCTTTTACCGAATCAGATATCTTTCTAGGATCAAACACACCTTCCCTATTTCCGTTTTTAATAAATTCTAAATCCAATGACAGCAAACATCCTTCTTCTCCTGCAACCAATCTCGGGTCATCAATTAACACTGACGATGTTTGATAAGTTTCAAGTAAAAGAGAGTCAAGTTCTGAAAACAACTTGTTCTTTTTTTCAGACAATTCTTGGAAATCCACTCCGGCATCTTTTTGAATTTCAGCAAATATTTTTTCGCTAAATTCATCATTTTCATAAAATACCTCAAATAGTTTCTGATGATCAAAATCTTTGTATCCCATTTCTTTTAATTTTTTTAAAACTGTTTGATCACTACTATCAGATAGTTGTTCCTGTTTGCTTTTAGTCAAATCCACAATTTCTGCCAATTCTTTCTGACAATCAATTACACGTTGAATCGGTTTATAATATAATAATACGTGGAATTGTAATGACAAGTGTCCAGATACCAAATAACTCCCTTCTTTAATCTCAAATTTTGTAAAAATTCGTCTAACGTCCTGATTGTTTGTAATTGACACGTCCTGAACGGACCATTCTTTGAGAGAATCATTAATTTTTTGAAAATAATCCGAAATTTTTTTGGGATCAAATGTTTTTTGGTCCGTTATGGTCGAATCCCCCATCATTACTTTGACATCAATCATTTTTGTAAAATCAATCATTTTTGAAAGATATGATTTTTGAATTAATTCGTTTTTTTCATTCAAATTCTGAATAAATTCATTAGATGATCGGGAACCTAATCTCACAGGGAATCTTTAATAATTGGACCCCTTAAACCTTCATCCTTAAATCTAAATAGATTGAACAGGCATTATAATCATGAGCAATTTTGAAATTACTTGTGAACATTGTAATGGGGGAATTATACAATATTACCATGATGGGTATAAAGGCAATAGGGGAAAATGCCCTAAATGTGGAGTAGATTTTCCACTAGAATAAGGATGATTTGAATGTCTGATGAAGATAACAAAATAAAACAAGATTCTGCCAACAATGATCAAACCAACAATGTTGTAGATATGTTACTTAGTAAAAATCCACAACAAACTTTGGATTCTGAAACTATGATTTTAGAAACCCAAAAACGTGTTTGGGGGGCATTGAAAAAAGGCTATGAATATTCAGGATTGATAGATGAATCGGATCAATTTTTGAGAAAACATGTTTTTTCAAAATTGGATATGGTTGTGCTTTATGTAGATTTGGTGGGTTCAACTACCATGACATTAGAAATGCCTGAAGAAAAGATTGCAATAATTGTAAGTTCATTTTCCCAAGAGATGGCATCAGTGATTCGTCAACATCATGGATATGTTTTAAAATTTGTAGGGGATGCAGTAATTGGTTATTTTGTTGCAGAAGAGAATGCTCTGATGGTAGCAGATAATGCAGTGAACTGTGCAAAATCAATGATCTCAGTCATACAAAAAGGAATTAATCCAATTCTAAACCAATACGATTATCCTGATTTAATGGTAAAAATTGGAGTGGATTTTGGACAAAACATTGTTGTAAGGTATGGGGCAGATGTAAAAAATTCACATGTTGATTTGATGGGACCTGCTATGAATATTGCAGCTAAAATTCAAAACATGGCAAAACCTAATCAAATTTTAATTGGCAATGATGTATTCCAAAGACTACATCCTACTTCACAAAAAGATTTTGTTCAGATAGTTTGGAAGAAAGATGAATGGAAATATCGTTCTAGAATTACAGGTGAAATTTATAATGTGTTTGAATACAGAGGATAATTTGATTTTTAATTATATTGTAAATTTGTCTGGACATTCCACATGTTCATAATGATGTTCTGTGAATTTTTCCTGAACCACGTAGATTACAATTTTATGTAGATCTTTTTCTTCAATCTCTTTTTTACATCTCAGACATGCTTTTTTCAATTGTTCCATGCGTATCAAGCGATCCAAATTACGAATCTATAAGGATCTGCGATCAGCTCAAATTGAGCTAAAACGCCTGAGAGTTGAGTTAAGGGTATATCAAACGAGTAAAGCAAGCCACAAATATAGCAAATATTTATGATAATTATGATTGACATGGTGACAAACCACCTACGTGACCTTTATGGGTTAAATCCAAACATCCCACATGTTGCATTCCACTTTCCAAGATTGCCACCAGGATTATCCAATCCAATGTTCAAAAATCATGAAAATCCAATGAAGGAGCAATTTTTACGAAATGCTGAAAATATGGCTCAAAAACTCCAAGGTTTTCAACACATGTATCAACAACACGCTGCAGGTTTACTGACAATGAACTCCACTGTCATTCCACCTGGACATCCAGCATATACCCGACAAAATTCTATAGAAACACTTCAAACAGAAAACGATAAACTAATCAAAGAAAACTTGGAATTAAAGAAAAAATTAGATAAAGAAAAAAATTCAAAATAATTACTAGTTCTAAAAATTGCAATTAGACAACATCCTTATTAATTTCAAAAATTACGTTAATCATGGTAAAAACTCCTGCAGATAAATGGAAAGACACAGTAGTAAAGTACAGAAAACAATGTCAAAATATTTTAAAAATTTCAGACAGTATCAGATATGCAGGAATTGTAAATGCATATGGCCGAACATTGACTGGGATGATTAAACCCGATCTCAAACCTCTTTTACAATCCGAAGATTTTAAGAATGAACTATTTGTAATATCTACTTTGATTTCATTAAGAAGGGAATCAGTCAGCACGATTGGAAAACTCGAACATGTTGTTTTACAACATGAAAAAATAACAATTGTAATTCTGCAGAAAAATAATATCACATATTATATTTCAATAAATAAAAAAGAAAAAGACTTAGAAAAGATTATCTCTTTAATTAAAAAGACAATCTAAGCTGGTGTAAATCCTTGATATCCGCCTGTTTGTTCAGCTTTGTCTTCAAAACTTGGCTCAAATAATGAAATAAGATACTCGTCAGGATCTAAAATTACTGCATTTTTTCCTGCATCTCTTTCAACTATATCGCGATGAATTGTGACTCCTTTTGCCTTTAATTCCTCAACGGCGGACTTTACATCCCCAACAAGAAAACCGATAGTAATTCCATTTTCAATAGAACTACCAATATGTTGTGCAGTTAATGATGCGGGATGTAAACTCAATAAAGCACCAGATGTACCCAAGTCAACCCAGGATCTTCTCTGATTTTTAATGGGAAGTCCAATGATTTCATGGTAAAATTGTAGGGATTTGTCAATATCACTTACAGCTAAAATGACATTGCCTACTTTTTTGATGTTCACAAAGATAATACAATAAAGTTCTTTAAATCAATTGCGTCATTGCACTTCAACCATGGTTTCAGTTCTATCGACTCCGCTTATTCTCTGAATTTGGTTTGCAACCTCTTTTATCTGAATTAGTTCTTTTACATCAATTATGGCAACGGCATCAAATTGACCACTTGTTGGAAATGAATATGAAACAGATGTAATTTTCTTTAACCTGGCGGCAATTAGTTTTTTAGGGATTTCACCAAAATTATAGCCCTCACCATCCCATGTTGACCTCCACTTCAATCAAGGTTTCAGTTGTCACGATATCTTTGATTTTTTTAAAATCAATTACAATATTATTAATTTCATCAATATTTCCTTGTAATAATACACTGATATCTGCTCTTCCAGTTACTATCATAACCTGTTTTACAACTTTGCGTTTTTTCTTTAAGATTTCAACAACAGAGTCTACTTTACCCGGTTTGACTGTAATCAAACATAGTGCATGCATGTATTCTATATGTTGCCCGAACGGATATCTTATCTGACAGATATTGCATGCTTGCGTACGTGATTCCTCAAGTTAGGCTCGACGCTCTTCGTTTACTTTTTCTTGTTCAATTACTATATCTTCATCAACTATTACAATTTCCTGATCCCCCCGTATCGGCTCATCGATGTATTTTTTGCTCTTTACTTTGGTATTTTCTTCTTTAGAGGGATTTTGTTTGTTGAGGGGTTGTTTTCTTTGAGGGTGTTTTCTTTGAGGGTGTTTTCTTTGAGGGTGTTTTCTTTGAGGGTGTTTCCTTCACCGTTTCCTTTTTAGCTTTTTTTTCAGCCATGAATGTCGAAAATCAAGAGATTGGGTGCCTTTTAAAGATTATGCAGAATCAATTTTAGAACAATTTGATCATAAGGTGTCGATCAAATAGGCCATCTGAGTCAACAATTAACGCATGATTCACTTTATCATCAATCAATCTCGATACACTCCATTGGGAGGTGAAGAAAAATAGCAACATTAGCAGATTACCAAATAGCAGGAAACAGCGCATCATTAGCAAAAATTGGAGAGCAATCATTTACAATCACATTTGTGGAAGATTCCAATTATACGCAGGGAGATGTGGTCACACAAGGGGTAAAAATCACCACTAGGGAGATGTTTGAAGTCGATGGGAATAAAATCAATAAATTCCACACTACGCGTGTAGCGATAGTCAATAGATTCAAGAATGAAAAACTTCGAGAAGATGTTAACAAAAATCAGATCCCGCTAGGTCCAGTTAAATGCGTCTCTGAAAAATCAGCGTCTGGAAAAAGTTTCTACAATTTAGTAGATGCATAAATTGTAAATATCATGAAAAGGTTTTCCACCTTCTCTTTATTTTTAAAGAAAAGGGAATAAAATGAAAACCAATTAGAATATGATGAATATCTACTTAACCGTATTGTAATTTTAAAAAATTACGAAAATAAACTACAATATTTTTTAAATTTATTGCATTATGATGATGATCAAGTCTCACAAAATGATGATTTAGTATATTTTCACAACATAGTTCTATTTATGGATAAAATCGAATTGTATCCTTTCAAGGTAAAAGAGTGCCGAGGGCATGATTTGAACAAGCGACAGCCCGGTCTTCAGCCGAGTGCTCTTCCAGGCTGAGCTACCTCGGCACTTAGAAAAAATTGATTATGTTGAGGAATTAAAGTTTGTCTTTTCAGATCTTCCAAGGAATATCATCTATGTTTTTTCGTTTATTTAATAAACGACCCATTACAAAAAATAAATCAGATAATCGATTAAGATATTTTATACAATTAGAGTTAATTTCATCTTTTTCACTCAACAGAACAGTTTGAGATTCTGCACGTCTCACGACGGTTCTCACATAATGTAATTGTGCTGCAGATGGATCTCCTCCAGGCAGTATGAAATTAGTTAATTGTGGCAACTCCAACTCAAATTTGTCAATATGTTGTTCCAATTTTTCTATCATATCTAATGAAACCCTGTTTTTAGCATCATTGAGATTGGGGTTTGAAAGATCAGCTCCAACTAGAAACAAATCATTTTGAATTTGAGTTAAAATTATTCTTACATCGTCATCCAATGTATTTGCCAAAACCATGCCAAGAGATGCATTTGCCTCATCCACCGTGCCATATGAAACAATTCTCGGGTGGGATTTTCCAATCCTGTAATTTCCTTGCAAACTTGTATTTCCATCATCTCCAGTTTTGGTGTAAATCTTCATAATGTTTTATTTCGGATATTGCTATTATGTTATTCGAATTAAATCATATGAAAATTCATTAGGAGACAAGTCCAAACGCAATATACGTTATGATATTAGATTTTTTAAAAACTGCAGCCAATCTCAAAAAAATTCAAAGAAAGGGGTGGATGGATAAATTATCCATCAGCAATCCCGAATCTGTTGCAGATCATTCGTACTCTATGGCAATAATTGGTATGATCATATCCGATTTAGAAAATTATGATTTTGAAAAAATAATCAAAATGATATTGCTGCATGATTTGGCAGAATCAGAAATAGGCGATTATACCCCAGGACAAATACCAATGGAGAAAAAGAATGAGTTGGAAAATAATGCATTTTTAAAAAATTTTAGAAAATTTACCTTATTCAATTAAATTCCAATACCTCAATATTTGG
>CALNZF010000016.1:0-3693 GCA_942490965.1 uncultured Nitrosopumilaceae archaeon
TTCAAATGATTACACTTCATCCAAGAACTGTTAGTCAAGGATATTCTGGAACTGCTGATTGGGATTTAATTAAAGAACTAAAAGAAATTTCTAGTATTCCAATTGTTGGGAATGGTGATATTACTACTCCTGAGGATGCTAAAACTATGATGGATAATACTGATTGCGATTATGTGATGATTGGTAGAGGTGCAATGGGCAATCCATTCTTGTTTGAACAAATTAACGATTATTTAAAAACAAATTCTTACAAGGAATACTCATTCAAAGATAGGTTAGATTCTTTTTTTGAATATCTACATCTCACAAATAAATATAAAATAAAATTTGCAAATATCAAGGGCCAAGCCATGAGATTTACTAAGGGCATGAAAAGGTGGATCTAAATTGCGTTCTAAAAATCACTATTTCAAAAATATTGAAGAACTTGAAAAAATTATGAATGACGCATATTTTTTAACTTAGAAGTATTTTAAATTACCTAGAAATTCCTTAACATTTGTTTACACATATTACCAATTTAATATTATTAAATTTTAAAAAATACAAATTGGATTATTCTTATATAATTCAATAATACATTTTATGTATGAAAATAGGAGTTGAATCATAATTGGCAACAGCTTATGTCCTCATAAACTGTGAGCTAGGTTCTGAAGAATCTGTTATTTCAGAACTAAAATCTATTGAAGGTGTTGTTGAAGTACATGGCACCTTTGGTGCATATGATATTTTGGCTAAAGTGGAATCAAGTCAAGTGGAGGCCTTGAGAGAGACAATCACCTGGAAAATTAGGAAAATTCCAAAAATTAGATCAACACTAACTTTAATGGGAATTGAAGGTCAACAATAAGATTCAAATTTTTTTGCTTTTATACTCAAACTGCAATACTAAACCATCCCTTCAAAAACATGTCCCCCAAAGGGATGCCGCCCTGAGAGGAGTTGTTATCCTCTCAGCAGTTTAGTTATTACTAATTCATGTATTGTATAACTTTGATAAAAGAAAATGATTAGAGGGCTTCAGAACCACTCTTTTTAGATGCAATATTTAGAACACTTTCAACATTAGTTGTGGTAATAATTCCATCTCCACCTTTTCCTGTAAAAGCTGCATCTGCAATTGCTGAAGATACTTTTTCCACGTCAGAATCATTTACAACTGTACTAACAGTTGCAACTTGATTGAATTCTGCAGTAATTGTACCTGTTCCTCTTCCAGATCTCATTTCTTGTCTGGCTCCAGAACCCCTACCTTTACCTTCAAGAATGGTGTATCCTCCAACAATATCATTTATTGCTTCAGTCACTGCCCCGATTTTAGTTGCTTGAACTGTTGCCTCAATTCGTTTCATTTGAATTCTTTTTTTTGTATTGTTTAAAAAAGATCATATGTTTTTATTCAAATTTTATGATACTATGGACTCTAGTGGGTTATGTCATAATCCTCTGACCTTTTTAGTATCTGAAAAAAATAAAATTATGAAAAGTGATGAAAAAAGGTCTCATAGACTTAATTATCTTTTGAAGTGCTATTTGTTAAATCCTAAAGAAGTTGATCTTTATCAAAGAGCAAAGCAAATGGGGGTTACTGATTCGACTGCTAAGGATTACATTAGAACAGTCATAATACAAGCCCAAAAAGTCTATGCAAAATAGCTATCTGACATATATTCATAAATAATCAATTTGAGAGAAAATACACATGACAGATCTACTGTTAGATGATGTAAAAGCTCTTTTGGATAAGGATTTTGGGGATGATAGAATTCTAAAGCAAATTTGCAGAGCATGTGAAAATAACGAAGTTATCAGTAATTATGAAAGAAATTATGTTAGGCAATTAGCTGAAAAACATTTAGGAAAAAAACCTCAATTTACTCAACCAACTGTAGAAAAACCATCAATTCCTGACGTACATATTCCTGAAATTCAACCTTATCAACAAACTCAATCATTACAAACCCAGGTACCACGAATATCATATTCAAAATCTAAAAATAAAAAAATTATGTTTGGTATTGGTGGATTATCTCTAGTCATAATTATTGCAATGGCTGTTTCTTTTAGTGGTTTTACAACTGGAACTACTAAAATTGATACATCTAACAATGTTGCAATTTCATTATCTATTCAAACTGATTTAGAATCATATAGCAAAAAGGATTTAATTTCAATCAGTGGTATGTCTACTTCTATAGGAACTGTTAATCTTTCAATAGAGAATCAAAATAACGAACTAGTATGGGCAGAACAAATATCGTTGAAAAGTGATGGGAGATTTTCAACTTTAGCTATTGCAGGAGGTCCAGGATGGGAAAAATCTGGTATCTATACAATCATAGTAGATGATGGTAAAGAAACAAAATCTAATACATTTTCATTTACTGCATAATTTATTCAAATTCTTTCCAATGCGAATCCACTAAATTTCTTAATTTTTCTACACTGATCTCATTCATGTATTCACGATAAACAATGAATTTATTTTGTTTACCTGTATCGTCACCATAAATGTCTGTGGTATTTTTTGGTATTGCCCCTGATTTCCATTGTTTCATTTCAAAAATCCATATCGTTGAATCTGGATTAGAAAAATCAATATCATCACATCCAACAACATACAGATAACATTTTGTTGCCATGTTTAATTTTTCATGTAATTTTTCATATGCTATCATCTGACCTTTTGCTATGTTGATTTTATCATTATGAAATCCCTTGAATTCTAAAATAATGAATCCTCCTTTGTGTTCAATTAACCAGTCAATATCAGTACCACCTGAGGCTATCATGCCATGTACAATAAGATCACCTAATACTTCTCTTCCACGTGTAAACTCTGTTTCATCAAAAATCTGATATTTTGCCTTTGGACTTTTACGAATAATTTGTTTAGATATTTGTTGAGATTGTACTGGGTTTTCTTTTTCATACAATGTGTCGATTAAATCACTTGTTTCATCAGGCATTATTTTTTGATTTTTAAACCAAATGATAAGAGATGGTGTAAAATTTAGTAAAGTTCTATGATTTTTCTAATCTATCTGCAAAAATATTCATTTCCTGTTCCTTTGTAAAGTATAAAATATTCGTCTTGATTCTTTCGATCCTTTTTTGCATTTAGAGCATCTTGATACATTTCAAAATGCTCTACTAGATACAATTGATTTTCAGGTTCTGCAAAATAATCTATGCCAACTAAATCAAAACCATTTTCAGGAGTTAATTTGTTCTTTTGCTCTTCAAAAATATCTTTAGTCAATTTAATATAATTAAATATTATTCATCATAAATCATTAGAGATTTTTCTTCTAACAATGCGTGTACATTATGAACAGAACGATATACATCTGATTCTTTCTTTGCTCCAGTACATACTAATTTTCCTGATGCAAATAACAATAACACCGTTTTTGGATCTAGCATTCTATGAATAAGTCCTGGAAATTGTTCTGGTTCATACATACTTCTGGGCAGTGTTCTGGCAGCTTTTTCTAAATGGATTTTCCCGCCCAGATTAATTGCTGCTACTATATTTTGGACTGTAATCACTGCATCTTTTTTTATTTTTATTTTACTTTTTCTTAGTTTTTGAACAACAGTATTAACAGCTTTAATTGCCATCTCTTCAGATTTTGCTCCAGTACATACCATCTTCCCAGTTCTAAAAACTAATGTTGCAGTTCTAGG
>CALNZF010000017.1:0-2956 GCA_942490965.1 uncultured Nitrosopumilaceae archaeon
TTTTAGTTGTTTTTTAACAGATTCGACATCTATCTCAGTATCAGAAACTACCAAGGCAGCCATCATTACGCCGCTATTTCGAAGTTTTTTTGTCAATTCACGAGTATCAATGCCAGAAATACCAGGCACCTCTTCATTGTTCATCCATTCATCCAAAGTCATAGCAAGATTCCAATGACTTGCAGTTAATGATAATTCGTGAACAACCAGGCCGCGAATTTGTATTTTATCAGATTCAAAGAATTTTGAAATTCCATCTTCATCAAGGACAGATGGATCGGGAATTCCATAATTCCCAACAAGAGGGTAAGTTAATGTTAGAATTTGCCCGTTATACGAAGGATCAGTTAACGCCTCAGTGTATCCGACCATCCCAGTATTGAAAACGATTTCTCCAAAAACAGTTGCAGAATAACCAAAACCTTGACCATCAAGAACAGTACCATCATCAAAAATCAGTTTTCCAAACTTGTTTGCGTGGTTTGATTTCTTTGTAGTAATTGTGACCCTCGTAAAGTCCGAGTTATTGTGAATTTAAGTTTTGTGCGTGAATAAAATTCAAAAAAACTGATCGCAGGATAAGAACAAACAATCAGAGTGCTTGGAACTCTTCGCTCCATTTGTGATAAGCACGAATCATTTCAAGGGATACACTAGGTTTTCTTCTCTCCATAATATTTTTGAAATCAGCTGTTGTGAGTTCTCTTGGTTGTATTGGAGTCTCACCTTCAACTGGTTCATGATAATCAGGGGCATTGAAAATTTCATGTACTGTCTTTATCTGGGCAGCCTGGCATACATCTTTGATATCACTTGCACTGTATCCATCAAATAATTTTGCCAACTCAGTATTGTTTACTCTATAGTTTTTACTCAAAGGAGCAGTGTATTGTTCAAATAGATTCTGTCTTGCTTCTTGGGTAGGCAAGGACACATAAATTCTCTTTTGGAATCTCCTAAGGAAAGGCCAATCAAGACTCCAGGGCTTGTTTGTTGCACCAATTACATATAACATCAATTGTTTTCCTTTTCCATTAACTCCATCCATTTCTGTTAAAAATTGATTTTTAGTTCTAACCTCTCCACCAACTTCGCTACTTCTAGATCCCAACAAAGAGTCTACCTCATCTACGAACAAAATAACAGGCTTGCCTTCTTTTTCAGCATACTGTCTTGCCATAGTAAATAATTTTGAAACATTCTTTTCTGCTTCTCCAAGCCATTTACTCATCATAGATGATGCATCTACATTAATGAAATAACCATCCATCTCATTTGCAGTAGCTGCTGCAAGCATTGTTTTACCTGTACCTGGTGGACCGTAAAGCAACATGCCTTTTGGCCATCCAAGAGGGAATAAATCAGGTCTTTTAGTAGGATATACAATAGATTCACGTAATGCACTTTTAGCATCGTCTAAACCAATTACTTGATCCCAAGTAACATCAGGTTTTTCTTTCATGATTAATTCTTCAAAATCATTTTCGTTTTCTTGCCTCTGAACAGATTTCTTTTGATCATCTGCAGATGCCTTTGGGTCAACAGCAGGTTCAACACCGTGAGCTTGTTGTAACGCACCAATTCTGTTATGGTAAGAGTTACATCGATCTTTGTAAATTTGATTCAGCTTACTGTTAGGGTAAAGTTGTAATAATTTCACTAGCACATCTATGGCTTGCTGATATTGAGTAATTGCCATTCCACGTGCACCTTGGGAATCAAATTTGATGGCTTCAGAAGCATATTTGCTTGCTGTGTTTTCTAATTCTTGTGGGGCTAAACTCATTCTAATACCTACGCAGTTTCCTCTAGAGAATTTTGTTGGTATTCTACGGTGTTAATCTCTGTCACAAAATTGGTTAAATTAATTGGACTTGTTTCGTGTTCATTATAGTCAGGCCCGTCAAGATATTTTTTTTTAAAATCAGATTCATCTGAAATGTGAGTATGCATGTCTTTGACTTTGTTAATAGAATCTTCAGCTGAAATTATCAATTCAGATACTTCATCATCTAAATCTTCAAGAGAACTGGCAGTTTCAGTAATTATCGAGGTGAAATACCTGAGAATTGAACGTATTTCTTTTTTATCCTCATATTTACACATCATAAAATCAGCAATTCCAACAATTTTATCTAAATCTTGTAATTCTTCCAAAGTGAGTTTATCAATTTTTGAATCCCCAGGGGATTTTACTTCAGATATTTTTTTGTCAATTTTTAAAGAAATAGACCTAATACGTTCAATATCTTTTGAAAAATCTCGTTTTTGGTTTAGCATGTCAAGTATTGCATAATTTTAAAAAATCAAGATTAGGATACTGCTTACTTAATTTAGAGTCCGCCATCAATTTTACTTCATTAAGTTTAGAGGCGGATTCATAATTAGAGTGACTAAAATCAAATCTGGCTGTAGTTAGGGCAGCTGAATCTATCACTATACTTCCCAAGTGAACGGATATCTCAGATAATTTTTGACTGCAATTAGGAATAATATCAAATAATTGTGCACTGACAGTTCTAATCATAGGGATTGTGAAAGGAAGAACTTCAGGTATGCTGCTGATGTTAGAAATTTTACCCATATTCTTTTTGATATAAAGTAAAATTTCTAAAGAAAACACTACAAGGTGTTCTAATTTTAATGCATTAATTTGAAATTTATCTAAATCATCAAAATCATTAATCAGATCTTGGTTGGATTTTTTTAATTGGATTTGTTTATCAAAGAGAACGTCAATGATGTCATCCAGTAGATTGACAGAATATTCCAATCTAGGAACAAGAGTTACAGAATGAGAGATATTTTCAATGTCTATTGAATCGATACTGCATTTTACCAACATACCAAACTGTACTTTTAGATTTTGTATTTGAGGACGATGTATCAAATAATTTAGTAACCACAGTTACACATACCAGTAGATACAATTTTGATTTTTTTGAGTATTTGTGTA
>CALNZF010000018.1:0-7453 GCA_942490965.1 uncultured Nitrosopumilaceae archaeon
GCACCAGTAATCATGTTTTTAATAAAGTCCCTGTGACCAGGAGCGTCAATCAAAGTAAAGAAGTACTTTGGTGACTCAAACTTTTGGAAAGCTAGATCGATTGTAATACCTCTCTCTCTTTCATCTTTAATGTTATCCATAACCCATGCATACTTGAAAGTATCACCTTTTCCGGTCTTTTCGGATTCTGCACCATGAGCTGCAATAGTTCTTTCATCTACAACTCCAAGATCCATCAAAAAATGACCCATAGTAGTTGATTTTCCATTATCAATATGTCCTGTAACAATCAGGTTCAAGTGTGGTTTATCTGCCATATGGATTGCCTAACTGAGGGCATTTATTACTGTTATGAATTTTTGAAAAAAAAATAAAAAATCTTCAATTAATTATAGATCATAATACTTTGCTAAAAGCACATAAATCAAAGGAATAAAAATTAGATTTATGAAAATTACAGTTTCAGTTATCAAAGCAGATGTCGGCGGAATTGGCGGACATACAAAACCTAGTGACGGCCTAATCAAAGCAATTAGAGATACCGTTGAAAATTCTGGAGATTTACTTATTGATCACTACATAGGATATTGTGGAGATGATACACATATCGTAATGACTCATACACATGGAGTGGATAATGAAAAAGTCCACAAACTAGCATGGGATGCATTCATGGCAGGAACCAAAGTAGCAAAAGAAGAAGGGTTGTATGGTGCAGGTCAAGATTTGTTAAAAGATTCTTTTTCAGGAAATGTAAAAGGAATGGGTCCAGGAGTTGCAGAATTGGAATTCGAAGAAAGACCAAATGAAGCATTCACTATTTTTGCTGCAGATAAAACAGAGCCAGGCGCATTCAATTATCCAATATACAGAATGTTTGTAGACACATTAAGCAACACAGCATTGATTGTAAACAAAAGTCTTGCAAGCGGAGTAGTAATGAATATCATGGATGTTGAAAAAGCACAAATAGCAAAATTGCATTTATGGGAAGACAAACCAACTATTGAAGCTGCATTAATGTATCCAGGGAGATATGTTGTAGATTCAGTTTACACCAAAGAAGGAGAACCTATTTTGGATGCATCTACAGATAGACTACACAACATTGCAGGAACATATGTTGGAAAAGACGATCCAATCATGTTAGTAAGAACACAAAAGAATTTTCCAGCAACAGAAGAAGTAGGAAGTACGTTTAACAACCCACACTATGTTGCAGGCAATACAAGAGGTAGCCACAACATGCCATTAATGCCAGTGAAATTAAATTCAGCAGCATCAATCAACTTTTGTATTCCCATCGTAGAATCACTAGTGTTCAGCATGCATAATGGTAAGTTAGTAGGACCATTTGATGGATTCTCAACACCAGATTGGGATTACATTAGAGAAATTGCAACAAAGAAAGCTATTGCAATTAGAAGTCAAGGATTCATCCACCCAGCGACACTGGTACCATCAGAACTAGAATATGCTGAAGGATATAGAGCAAGAATGGATGTTCTCGAAACCAAGATGAAACCAATGGAAAAAATATCATCAGGCGAAAAGAAAGAGAATTACGAAGATCCAGATTAGCAAGGTTAGACCTTGCCAATCATAGGAAATAGTTAAATCAAAAAAAGTCCTAACAGAATTAGGTCATGAATGCTTTTCAAAAGGTGTTTGATTGGAAAACGTATATTTTCACAGCATTGGCAGTCATATCTTTTTCAAGTTTTGTAGCAGTATTATTTGGACAAACCATTCCAGGAATCATTTTAGCATTTTTTAAAATTGCAGGAGAATACATGGTATTAGGAGCAGTGTGCATTTTTGCATTTGCATGGCTACTCAAAGCAAAACCACACAATCGTCCAAAAGAATACACAGTTGTGCCATTTGATGTGTATGGTAAGAAAAGCAAGATTGACGGAATTAGAACAGATTTTAAAACACATGATGTTGCATGGAGGTTTATGAAGCAATACAAAGAATCATACCCATTTTACAACGTTGCATTGAGTTCAGATCTTCCAAAGTCAGATAAACCAACAATCTTCAGATACATCTAATTCAGACTTTTATTCAAGATTACATAGAGAAGTGAAATGGAGTTTTCTAGTTTAGCGGAGTCTTTTAACAAAATGGAATCTACCAGAAAAAGATTAGAATTAACACAATTTTTAGTAGAGTTATTTGAGAAAACCCCTCATGATGTGATTTCAAAAATTGTGTATCTTATTCAAGGAAAATTAAGACCAGATTTTGAAGGAATTGAATTAGGAGTTGCTGAAAAACTTGCAATAAGAGCAATTTCAAAATCATCAGGCATCCCAATTAAAAAAATTGAAGATGAGTACAGAAAAGGAGGGGATCTAGGTCATGCATCTTCTATAATTTTAGAGCAAAAAACCCAAACAACATTTCTTGTTGAAGACATAACAGTTGAAAGAGTGTACGATACATTATTCAAAATTGCAAAACTAGGAGGATCTAGATCTCAAGATATGAAAATGAAATACATTTCAAGTTTACTCAACGATGCAACTCCATTAGAAGCAAGTTATATTTTGAAAATTTTGCTAGGAACTCTAAGACTAGGAATTGCAGAAAATACAGTTATGGATGCTTTAGCAATAGCATTTACAGGAGATAAAGAAAATAGAAAAAAATTACAATACGCATACAATGTATCTAGCGACTTAGGAAAAGTTTCAGAAATAGTTGCAACAAAAGGCATAGAAGGGATTGAAAAATTTGAAATCAGTTTGTTCAACCCAATTAGACCAATGTTAGCTGATAGAGTAAAAAGTGAATCTGAAGCAATGGAAAAAATGGGAAATGAATTTGCAGCAGAATACAAACTAGATGGAGAAAGAGTACAACTCCACATAGAAGGAGACAAAGTGGCATTGTTTTCTAGAAGTTTGGAAAATATTGAAAGTTATTATCCAGACATTGTAGAAAAAATTCCTAAAAATATTCAAGCAGACAACATCATATTAGAAGCTGAAGCAGTAGCAATAAATGAAAACACCGGGGAGTTTTTGCCGTTTCAAGAATTAATGCACAGAAGAAGAAAATACAAAATAGAAAAAGCAGTTACAGAATATCCAATCACAGTGAATTTTTTTGATATACTGTACTGCAATGGAAAAAGTTGCATGGAATTAAGTTACAAAGACAGAAGAGAGAAACTAGAAAAACATGTGAAAGAAGATGAATTTGCAAAATACATTCCAATGACTCTAGTAAAAAATGAAAATGAAATTGAAGACTTTATGGAAAATAGCATCAATGCGGGCAGTGAAGGATTAATGTTAAAAATGCTAGACAAACCATATCAAGCAGGATCCAGAGGAAGTCATTGGTTAAAACTAAAAAGAGAATACAGAAATGAGTTAGGAGATAGTTTAGATCTTGTAGTAATAGGAGGATATTTTGGTAAAGGACGAAGAACAGGAAATTATGGAACACTGCTCTTAGCAACTTATGATGAAGATGAAGACACATTTCCAAGTATTTGTAAAGTAGGAACAGGGTTTTCAGATGAATCCTTAGACCAACTATACCAAATACTACATCCCAAAGTTACAATTAAAAAAAATCCACGCATCATAAGTGAAATGGAAGCAGACGTATGGTTCGAACCAGAACTAGTAATCGAAGTAGTGGCATCTGAAATTACTCTTAGTCCAATTCACAAAGCTGCAATGGATGTAATTAGAAAAGATGCAGGATTGGCTTTGAGATTCCCCAAATTTACTGGAAAAATAAGAGTTGAAAAAGCAGTAGAAGATGCATCAACTAATGAAGAGGTCCTTACACTATACAAAGGACAGAAAAAAGTGGCACATGACAAAAATTTAATGTGATTTGCGCTCAAAAAATATCCAAAATCATAGAGGATTTAAATTACCACGAGGTTTTTTCATTTATGTTATGTATAGCGGAGAGCTTGAAGTTCAAGCAAAAAGAAAGGCTATAGCAGTTTTACAAGACGAAATCAACAGAATTCTAAATGCATCCAGAGAACTTGCAACACTTCCTGAATTAATGATGAAGAAAGACAAAGCAGGAATCAAAAACACACTAGAACAAATTTCAACAATTGAAGAAGAAGTTGAAAACTTGAGAAGAAAGATCACACGTGAAGTTGCCGATGTCGGAGGATTAATCATGAATAGAGAAAATCTTTTGAACACAGCATACACAATGGATGAGATTGCAGGTTACATCACAGGCATTTCATTCAAGCTATCAAACGTAAAAATCACGACATTAAAAAGTGCAAAACTGGATACAGACATTACAAAACTGATTGAATTAGTAGTAGACGAAGTTTACAAACTAAATGAGATCATCAGAAGTCTTAACACAAACACTGCTAATGCCATTGAATTGGCACAGGAAACACAAACAATTGAAAGAGAAATTGACATAAAATACAGACAAGCAACAATGAAACTCTTAACATCAGTTACAGATACAAAAGAATTGCTGTTAATCAAAGATGTCATTGAGGGGATTGAAGAAATGTCAGACAAGTGTCAAAGAGTTTCAGATTCTTTCATATTGTTAGCACTGAGCCTATAACCAATCAAAATCCTTACCACTTTTACTTTATTTTTAATTTAAAACAACATCACATTTCACTATAGAATTCATATACAGATAAGAGATTACAAATTTATGAAAAGTGAGCTAATTGAAAATAGAATCATAGTATGGGATATTGAAGATTCAAAGAAGCTTTTCAGTCAAGGATATTATGGAAAACCAATAGGAATTCCGAAACCAGTAATCGAAGAAATAGACGCACCGTTAATTTTAGATTTAATTGAAGGATTATACCTACTAGAAAATAAAAAAATCACAATAACAAAATCCAAACAAAAAATTACTTCAGAACAATTAATTGAAATTTGTAAAAAAGAAGTTTTTGAATTTGATAAGAAATATCTAGTATACAAAAACTTTAGAGATAAAGGGTACATCATTAATCCTGGAATTAAATTTGGATGCGACTTTGCAGTGTATGAAAAAGGTCCAGGTATAGATCATGCACCATTTTTGATTCAAGTGTACACTAGAAGTGAATCAATTTCATCTACAGGAATTGTATTAGCCGGAAGACTGGCAACTACAGTTAGAAAACAATTCATCTTGGCAATTCCAAAAGGCAAAGACAAAGTTGATTTTTTGGCGCTAGATTGGTGGAAAGCTTAGACAGATTTTATGTGGCCAGCTATTCTATCATAAATTTCAAAAAGTTCTTGGGTAATTCCAAAAGCAATGTGATTATCCCATTTGCCTCTAATTCGTACTGCCACTTCAGTAGGCTCCACATAGATAGTGGCATCTTTAACAGATTGTTTCGCTATCATTTCATTAAGTTCGTTATCAGAGTTTAATTTTGATGCCAAACTACCTGCACCATCCCACTCCACTTTGACCACAGTTTTTGATGCAAAATGACCCTTTGTAGTTAGTCTAGTTTTTGCCACATAATTACCAAAACTAGAACCGGAATTTTTTCTTACTATGAATTGAGCTTGAAACCTATCTAATGCGCCCCATGGAAGTGGATTTGGATCTTGCATGATTATCCCTTTTGAATTATTTGTATTACGTCAATATTTGAATTCTTAACATCAATACATCCCTTGTTAGTTACCATTCTAGGTGTTTGAGCAAAGTATCTACTATAGTAATCATCATTTTCAATTTCATCAGTTCCAATTTCTTTAGCTTCTGAATCCACACCGATCTCTTTTAACATATTAGAAAATTTTTCAGGCCATGATTGATAGACAAATGTGTCTGACTCTGTATCATGCATCAAAAATCATGAATCATACCCACAAATAAAGATATCAAGAAAATGTTGAAGGTAGGGATCAATCAAAATAAATATCACAGAAGATTGGAGACGTTATCTAATGTTAAAATTCCAAAATAAAATAGCCCTAGTTACAGGAAGTGGTACTGGAATAGGAAAAGCCATCGCTACAAAATTCATCGAAGAAGGAGCTAGTGTTATAATTCTTGGAAGAAGAAAAGAGCCATTAGAAGAAGCAGCAAAAGAACTTGAAGGGAAAATACCCCAAGGCACAAATGCTTCAGTTAGAATTTTTGCAGGAGTAGATGTTGCAGATGAG
The DNA here is from genome assembly GCA_942490965.1 of uncultured Nitrosopumilaceae archaeon. GTDB lineage: Archaea > Thermoproteota > Nitrososphaeria > Nitrososphaerales > Nitrosopumilaceae > Nitrosopumilus. Next base: position 6,147 of record CALNZF010000018.1, read on the forward strand.
ACAGCAATGAACAACATGTTTGATACACTAAAAAATGAAAATACCACAATAGATTATGTAATTAATAACGCAGGAGTTTCAGGACCGGTCACCTGTTTTGCAAATGCATCACTTGATGAATTCAAAAGTACGATTGGTATTCATTTAACAGGTACATTCTGGGGTTCTGTTCAAGCACTAAAAGTAATGAAAGAGGGAGGAAAAATCATCACCATATCCACATTCTTCACAGAAGAAAAACCATTAGAACAAAGGCCTTACAGATTCAGAAGCCCATATACGGCAGCACAGGGGGCAAAAAACAGATTGGCAGAATTAATGTCATGGGAATTAACAGATAAAGGAATCATATCTATTGCAACAAATCCTGGACCAGTTCATTCAGATAGAATTTACAAAACAGTATATCCAAAAGCTGCAGCAGAGTTTATGCGAGTGAGTGGATTTGAAGATTTAATTCCAACTGAAGTAGACGAAGCAAATAAAGAACTACTTCCATTATTAGGGGAAGATGAAAATACAGTTAAAGAAGGAATTGCAGCTGCTGCAACAAAACTTGCAAATGGAAAAGATGTTTCAAAACTTACAGAGACATTTGCTAACCTGTTAAATAAAATTCAAACTATTGCAGAAAAAGTTCAAAACAACACATCACATATGATTGCAAACAAAGAATTTCTATCACAAGGACAAGTTGCCGAGACGGTTCTCAATCTATGTGATGATGAAATTGCAAAAATAATTAACGGTAAAGTAATTCCAGGAGACAGAGTATTCTATCCAGTTAAACCACACATTGGAACTAGTACCCCAGGAGTTCACCAACCAGACTTTACAGGAAAAGCAGTTGTTTTTACAATTGATGCTACTGACAAAGCAGATGCAGAAAGAGTCGAATTTTTGGCACAACATGTTGAGAAGAACGGAGGGAAAGTTGCTTGTTTCATATCACAAACAACATCATCCGAACTACAAGAATACATCAGCAGTAAATTCCATTCACATGTAGTAGACATAAAGAATCCAGAAGAGGTTGCAAGGTGGCTAAACACCGCAAAAACCAACATTGGTGAAATTTTAGGCGTTATTCACGTTACTGGAAAACTGCCAGACATGCCAAAATTAACAGAAGTCTCAAGATCCGTATGGGAAGCATTAACTGATAAGTTCATTTCAACTCCAGCAACTGTTGCACAAAGAGCACTAGAGCAATTTGTTCCAGGTGGAAGTAAAGATCCTAGACTATACAAAGATGCCAAAGGTGCAATTATGATTATTGGTCCAGATTTACCAATAGGAAGAAAAGT
>CALNZF010000019.1:0-6731 GCA_942490965.1 uncultured Nitrosopumilaceae archaeon
GTGCACGTTTATTTTCTCATTGCATCTATTTGGCCTGAGGTAACCCAGTCAAGTAGTTCTGCTGAAGAAGGATTAAGGTCTGCTTTCTGATTCATAAGATTGTTTACCCAAATCCAGTTGAGTTGGTTTAAGAGTGGTTTGTTTGCTTCATCACCAGCACGTGTCTTTGCGACTACGGCTTGGTCTTGCTGTGCTAACCAATCTGCGAAACTTCTTCCCATGAGGATCGAATCTTAGCTTACACTAATTAAAGCTTTTGTAGATTCCACGACAGGCATAATGATCGGATCTTCCCTGAGAAGGTTTTAACGTAGATGAAAAGTGAATTTAATTCTTGGATGTTAAAGTTTTAGGGGCTGCAAATGAAGTAGGCAGATCAGGATTTTTAGTTAATTGTAATGGGACAAAATTATTACTTGATTATGGAGTAATGTTTGGAAGAAGAGGGTCCCCACCACAGTATCCCTTACATGTAAAACCTAAAGATTTAGACGCAATCATCATTACTCATGCCCATTTAGATCATTCAGGCAATGTCCCATCGCTTTTTGTTAGTGGAAATACAGATGTTTATGCCACACCACCAACGTTTGATCTTTCAAAATTACTAATCAATGACATGTTAAAAATTGAAAAAAATGCACACCCATTTGATTTGCCTGAATTAAACAATATGATGAAAAATGCCAAAGAGATCGGATTCAAACAAAAAGTAACCAAAGGAAATGCAACTTTTGAATTCAGAGAGTCAGGACATGTGATTGGAGGAAGTACAGTACTAGTGGAATCAGAAGGAAAACGATTATTCTATACAGGAGATATCAAAACACACGGTTCTCGAATGCTTCGAGAGATGGATTTGGACATAGGAGAAATTGATATGCTGATTACTGAGAGTACTTATGCAAAAACAGAACAAAAGCCAAGAAAAGAATCAGAAACTGAATTAATAGAATTTGCAAATGAAGTAATGGATAGAAAAGGAATATTATTTATTCCATCATTTTCAGTTGAACGATCTCAAGAGATTGCTTGTATTTTACGAAGTGCAAATTTTAAACATAAAATCATAATGGACGGAATGGCACTAAAAGTAAATGAAATAATGTTCAAACATCCAGAATATCTAAGAGATCCCAAAGTCTTTTCTGAAGCAATCAAAAGTGCGACTGCAATAACAGATCATGCCGAAAGAAAACGTGCAATGGGAGAACCCTGTGTTGTGATTTCACCAGCTGGAATGCTAGTTGGAGGAAATGCAGTGTATTATTTACAGGAATTATCTTTTGATAGTAAAAATGGAATTGCACTAGTGTCGTATCAAGGAGAAGGCACACCAGGTAAAAAATTACTAGATACAGGAATGGTTTCAACCAGAGGCAAAGATCTCAGTGTGAAAGCAGAGGTTAAGCAATTTCAATTTTCAGGACATGCAGACAAGAAGGAATTATTTGACATGATTTCAAAAATAAAGGGAAATCCAAAGGTGTGGACAGTGCATGGAGATTCTGAATCATGTGAGTTGTTTGCTCGAGAAATCCATGAAAAATTTGGTTTTGAAACACATGCACCTGCAGTTAATGATGAAATAACTGTCTGAGATGCAAAATAATTGTACAATAAATGTTGAAAATTCAATCAATAGCGGTCAAGTGTTTCTTTGGAGAAAAAATGACGATATATGGTATGGGGTTAACGGACAAGACATTTTAAAAATATCAAAATCAGGAACGATCAAATCGTATCAAAATGTAAAAACAGATTTTTTTCGAAAAAGAGACGATATTGAAAAAATAATCGAGTCTATTTCAAAAGACAGTGTCACCAAAAAAGCTGTAAAACAATATTTGGGATTAAGAATTCTTGAGCAAGATCCCTTTCAATGTCTAATTTCATTTATCATATCATCAAACTCTAACATTCAAAAAATAAAAAATAGTTTAGAAAAAATAACAAAAAAATTCGGAGACAAAGTTGAGTTTGAAAATCAAGAGTTTTTTTTATTTCCAAAGCCAGAAAAACTTGCAAAGGCATCAATAAATGAAATAAAAAATTGTGGCGTAGGTTATCGTGCCAAGTTCATCAAGGATGCAGCAAGTGCAGCGGTTTTAAAAAAAATTGATTTTGAATATTTGAAGAAAGCCAATTATCAAGATGCAAAAAATGAGATTCTTCTCATTCCGGGAATAGGAAACAAAGTTGCAGACTGTATTTTGTTATTTTCGTTAAACAAGTTGGAATCTTTTCCTTTAGATAGATGGATGATTAGAATTTTAGAAAAATATTATTCAGACAAATTCCAAATGGAGACTAAAACTATTACTGAAAAACAATACGGGATTCTCCATGAAAAAATTGTAAACCATTTTGGTCCATATGCAGGGTATGCACAGCAATTTCTTTTCAAAATGGAAAGAGAGAATTACCAAAAAAAGTGGCTGTAAACCCTTAAAATGGCAATTAATTTTTAGGTTTTTGGGCCTATGGCGCAGCATGGATAGCGTGTTGGACTTCTAATCCAAAAGTCAAGGGATCGAAGCCCTTTGGGCCCACTTAACAAAACTATTATGCCAACTCGGGAATAATGTTTTGTGAAAGATTTAGAATTTGAATTAAATTCAACAGATATTCATCCAGATTCTGAAATCAAAGGAGTAGTCACTGTTTCTTATCCAGGAAGATATGACGGAGTAGTCATCAATACAACAATTTTGGATTCAAATGAACACATAATTTACAAATCATATAATGGAAAAAAAATATCTCAGAATGTTTCAAGATTGTTTATCAACAAAGATGTAATGCCTGAAAATAAAGCAGAATTTACTGCAATAATTAATTTTCAACCAAATAAAGAATATGAAGTAAAATTTAGAGTATCAATTATTGAGCAGCATAAAGAAATTGAAAGTAAAATAATTTTTGCAAAATATTCTAACTAGAATCTACTTAATTCTACACTGATAGTTCCTTCCATCCATGGATGGGGTGTGCAGTGATAAGGAACATCTTGGGGTTCAGTAAATAGAAATTCATAAGTCTCACCAGGTTTTAAAACTCCAGGTGAACCAAAGTCGCCACTGTAACTATCCTCACTTCTATGATCAGGAGTTACAGTATGTGCCGTATCATCATTATTCTGCCAAATTACTTTATTGCTAATTCCTAATACCACATTTGCTTTGTTTGGAACATAGTTATCATTTCCTTCAACTACTGCACCAGGAACAATTTCAATGATAAAATCTTCTTCTGGATTTAGAATGTGTTCAGATACTGAAGGTTTTGCCAAAGATTCAGGAAGATAAAATGATGTGTAAAATACAACGGATGCAGACATGCCAATAATTAATGCAATCATTCCAATACCATATGCATGACTGGATGTAGGCATACTCATAATTTTTTCACTCCATCAAGATCAGCAGAACCAACATTTGAATTGTTGTTTGTGCCAACTCCCAAATCTGCCTGAGTCTTTGGTACTGGAATTTCAGGTGCCAGCTCTTTTGGATCTGGTCTTACATCAGATGTTGTTTCATCTTCTGGTAGTTTGTTTTGTTCAACAGGAACCTCAGGTTCTGCCAATTTTGGTTTCTCGTCCATTGCAGGTACAGGTGCGGGTGGAGGGGCATTCTTTTGCTGACTCATTGCATACCGGTACACATGGAAGAATGCAGCAAACACTAGTAAGATAATTCCAACAAAGAACAATGAAACGTTCTTCATTCCTGTCAAAGCCGCATTGTAAGCTGCAATGTTTAGGAACACTTGGAATGCCAAAAGTGCAACCAGTAACCAATTGATCCATTTTTCAGAAAGATTGATCGTGGCTACTTTTTGAGGGCCATTGCTTTTTGCAAGTTTTGATTTTCTTTCTGCTTCATTTGCTAGTTTGATCATCATGTAAGTAAATCCAAATCCTAAAGGTACCAACAATATCATTGTAGAATAGAAGAATATTGGATCAATAACCAAACGTTCCACTAATGGAAGTTTTGTGTCAGGTGAGATATAGAAACCCCAGTATGTCGTAACCATGATTTGTGCAAGGCTGGTTATACCAAATGCAGTGATGATCGGCCTATCTCTCCATGAGAATTTCTTGTATCTATCGATAAATGGAATTAATACGAACGATATAATGAACAGCAAAGGCCACAGCAGTCCAGTAACAAATTTGTCATATTGAGTCCTCATAAACGCATAGATTCCTGTAAGATACCATTCAGGAACTGTGACACCTGGCGGTACCGTGGGTTCAAACTTGAATCCCATATCAATTGGGAATACCCCACCAGTGATCAGAATAGCACCACCGATTGCCATAACCATTGGTACGTCAAAGACCAAGAACCTTGGGAAGTGTACTGCCATCAATCCAAGCATTACAATTGGCAACAAGAACACATGTTGAGCATAGAATCTCAATACAAAGTCAGAGAAACCACTTCCTAACGCTGCATCACGAATCGTCGGTCCCACTACAGGAATAGATGTAGTTAGTGACGCCGCAATACTAATTGCAAGTTCTGCTCTTTCACTGAAGATAACATCATATCCTGTAAACGCTTCAAGAATTGTGACAGTTCCAAGAATGACACCAGTCATCCACAAAACTTCATTTCTAATTTTGTATCTTCCACTAAAGTATTGATAATACATGTGAAGAACTGCAAGAAGTACCATAGCGTTAGAACCGTGATAGTGAATGTTTCTAATGTGAAAACCAAACGGAACATCATCGTTTATGAATTGAACACTGTCCCATGCGCGGTCAAGAATTGGTTGATAGTAAAACATGAGCAAAGCTCCTGACACTCCAAGAATAATGAATACAATGAATGTGAGCATTCCCAAAAATCCAAACGGACTAACAAATCTTGCAGGGAATGAAAATTTAATTGCAGTAAAGATAGTTCTGTCTACTCCGTCCCAAAGCCAGTAAAGGAGTGCTACAACTCCTGTTCTTCTCTCAAGCGAAACGGCCATATCCAATTACTCCATTTTCATTTGCATTAAACTTTGGTGGCATGATAAAGATCAACCCATCTGAATCAATATCCAATGTTAATTTCGGTAAAGTGTTTGATGGCGCAGCTTGTACTGATGCAGGACCAACAAATGCGGTTCCAGTCATTGGATCATACATACTTCCATGACAAGGGCATTCGCCTCTTTTTCTGCCTTCATCTGGCCAATATTTCCATAAACACCAAAGATGTAAACAAATCATACTATAAGCTCGTAATGCATCAGTATCTTTTTTCCCTCCACCTAATTCTTCAGGAAGTCTGATGAATTGCCATTTACGAAAAGCTTCTGCATCAAGTGCAGCATCACCTGTTGAAGGATATGTAATTACTTCAGCATGATTGACTGGAAAAGTGTTGATATTAGCTTGAGTGCCATCAGGTAAAATTACTGGAACTCTTTCAAGTGATGCCTGATTTGGATTTGGCATGTAATTACCAAATGGGACAAATGGAGCAAATGCTAATCCAGTGCCTGCGGCACCCATTAATTTTAGAAAGTCTCTTCGGGATAATCCGCCAGACTTTTTTGTCCCCAGTTCTGACATTCAGCTCTCGTTCTCGCCAAATTGCTTATAAACCTTGTTCAATTAATTAGGAGGTTTTTGTCTAATGACAAAAATGAAAACTAATCCGATCGCAATTCCAATGACTATTCCCACCATAATTCCAACACTAAATGAAAAATCAGAATCAACATTGTTTTGATCATGAATTTCTGTTTTTGTTAAAATTTTAGAAACGTTTTCAGATTTTGTAAGTATCGGTTTAATTTCAATATCAACTAATTCAAACGAATCAATCATTTCAGGAGAAATATTTGTAAATTTAGCTGCTAGTGTGATTGGTTCTGTAGTTGAAGAACCACCAAATAATGTAGAGTGTGTTAAAAGCGTGTATGTCCCAGTTTGATTAATTGGAACATAAAGAACAGTCGAAGTATCATCTTTATTTTTTACAGGAAAAAATCCTCCACCTTGACTAAAGATTGAACTTCCTAACCAATCAAGTGAAGCCCACCCCAGAAAATGCCCAAAGACACCTGAAGGAACATTAGTTTGTATTATTTCTCCAGAAGGATCCATCACAAACACAGACAGATTAGTATTATTACTAATCCATGAAAGTTCAATTGCTGCAGTGTTGATAGATTCATTTTGAATATCAAAATAATATTGACGCCAATCACCAGCCATGTAACGATTGACCATATCAAATGCGCCTTTTGTATATCCATTTCCATAAAGAACATCATCACTTTGTTTTCCTTTGATCAAAAGTGTAGAATCATTTTCAGTCACAGGTTGTTTAATCACAAAAGATACAGGAGCATTTACAGTGTGTCTTTCATTTTCAAAAGTTAAAAACCCTTGATATACACCAGTTTGGAAATCACTTGGAGTTATCAATGTTACATCAACAGTTGATAAACTTTGAGGAGGAACAGAGAGTGTCTCAAATTCAGACCACAGGATGGGCCATTTTTCTTTTTCATAATAACTGGCAGAAATTGTATAATCCATGGATGTTGAATTTTGTTTAGTATCACCTAACCAGTAAGAATATCTTGTAGGTACAGGATAAACTCCAACTAGAGGTACTCCTTCAAATTTTTCATTAGGTTCTGAAATTCTTAATTCCTGAACTGTTCCCCAAGAACCTGCTCTGTTCACCATAGATAATTCATTACTAGTAATT
>CALNZF010000020.1:0-10497 GCA_942490965.1 uncultured Nitrosopumilaceae archaeon
GAAACTCTCTGAACTCAAAGTTGGTTCTACAGCTTTCATTAAAAGTGAAACATGGATTGAATTTGCTAGAGATCAAGAATCTGATGAAACCGCCTATACCTATTATGTACAGATAAAAAAATCTCCTGAAATTCGTGATAATTCTCCAACTGTAGAATTTATTGGAAAATTTGATGGGCGATTTATTGGAACTGGACAAGAAACTCAAATGATAGATTGGATTCCAGAACAATCTGGGTTGTTTTTCATTGAAACATTTGTCTGGGATCGAAACAATATCCCGCTTGCTGAGCAAGGCCCCTTCGTTCTAGTACTAGTAAACTAAAACTCCGATCTTTTACTCCCTTTTCTTCTCACCGTTTAAATGCAGAAAGGAATGTACAATCTTAATTATGAATAAGAAAATTTTCATTATTTCAATAATTTCTTTAATTCTGATATCTTCTTCTGGACAGTCAGTTTTGGGTTATGGTGGACCACCTGAACAAAGTAGTGCTAATAATTACACTGTAAAGATAATTTCTGATAATGAATCTTATTCTATTGGAGAATCTGTAACGTTTTCTGGTAATGTAAACAAATATGATGCAGAAAGAAGTTTACGAATTTCAATTTTTAGTGGCAGTAATCTAGCTGTTACTCAAAAAGTACCTGTAGATCTTGATGGTACCTTTTCATATGTTGTACCTTTGAATGAGAAATTCAGTGAAGGTAAATTCACAGTAAAGGCTCAATATGGAAATACAAAAACAACAATTGCAATAATTTCATTTGTAGTGAATTCCAATGACACTATGCCATCTCAAAATAATAAAATTCCTGATTGGATTAAGAACAACGCAGGATGGTGGGCAGATGGACAAATTGATGATAATTCATTTGTAGAAGGCATTCAATTCTTAATCAAAGAAGGATTCATGAATATTCCAATCACTGAGCAAGGTTTAGCATCTCAAAATAATAAAATTCCTGATTGGATTAAGAACAACGCAGGATGGTGGGCAGATGGACAAATTGATGATAATTCATTTGTAGAAGGCATTCAATTCTTAATCAAAGAAGGATTCATGAAATTATCAAAATAAAGCAAAATTTCTAAATAATTTAGGCCTCAAAGATATAAAAAAACTAGTAGATTTATTTTCAAAGAATACTGTTACTTTACATGTCTAAATTTTCTCTTACAGCAACGGGTGGAACATTTGATATTCTCCATAAAGGCCATCTTACTTTATTATCTAATGCATTTGATGTCTCTGATAAAGTAATCATAGGAATTACAAGTGATGAATTTGCTATTAAAAAAGGTAAAATTCTTACAAACAAATATGATCAACGTTTTAAAAATTTGATATACGTTATTTCAAAAGAATTCCCTGATGCTTCTTTTGAAATTAGTAAATTGGAAAATGATTTTGGACCTGCCGTTCTAGAAAGCGGAGTTGAGGCATTAATTGTTAGTGATGAAACAAGCAATCAAGGAATCATTCTTAATGAATTAAGAGCAAAAAAAAATCTTCCACCGGTTCAAATTGTTACGGTTCCAATGTTTTTAGCACAAGACGGAACAAGAATATCCACGACTAGAATTAAAAACTCTGAAATTGATGTTGACGGAAACTTGTTATCAATTGACAAGTAGCTTATCGAACTTTGAGTAATTGGAATAAAACAAAATTTTTGGATTGAGCCTCATGGCGATCATTAATCATATGATGAAAAAAATTGATACTGATGTGGCCAATCTCAAACAGGGATTACACCCTCAAAATCTTTCATACTGGTATGATAAAATTATCAAAGAAACTATTGAAATGGCTCCGCCGTGGCTTCAGGATAAAATCAAAGTTCACCAAGACCCTGTGCTCACAATGAAATTTAATTTAGATATTTCAAAACGTGCTGTTAGATATTTTATGATTGCAGTTGATAATAATTTGGATGATATGCCATATTCCACCAAACTATATTTTCTTAAAGTGCAAGAAATAATGTCAACTGAAATGGATAAATCATTGGTTTAGGTGATTTTTTTAATTCTAGGCATAGATTTTAGCTCTAAGTATCTATAACCTATAGTTCTAATTTTCTATAATATGGATCTCTACAAATCAAAATATTCTGATGGAAAAACAGATGGAAGAAATTCAAGACGAGAAAATAATGCATCTCGCTCTTTTAGAAATTCTGGAGATACTAGAGGTTCACGAGATGATAGTAGAAATGAATCTACAACTGTAACTTGTTCTGATTGTGGTACTGAATGCACGGTTCCATTTGTTCCAAGAACTAACAAACCTGTTTACTGCAGTGATTGTTTCAGACAAAACAAACCAGAAGATTCAGGAAATGATAGATATTCCAGAGATAGAGGTTCACGAGATGATAGAGGTTCACGAGATGATAGAGGTTCACGAGATGATAGTAGAAATGAATCTACAACTGTAACTTGTTCTGATTGTGGTACTGAATGCACAGTTCCATTTGTTCCAAGAACTAACAAACCTGTTTACTGTAGTGATTGTTTCAGACAAAACAAACCACAAGATTCAGGCAATGATAGATATTCCAGAGATAGAGGTTCACGAGATGATAGAGGTTCACGATATTCCAGAGATAGAGGTTCACGAGATGATGGTAGAAATGAATCTACAACTGTAACTTGTTCTGATTGTGGTACTGAATGCACGGTTCCATTTGTTCCAAGATTTAACAAACCTGTTTACTGCAGTGATTGTTTCAGACAAAACAAACCAGAAGATTCAGGAAATGATAGATATTCCAGAGATAGAGGTTCACGATCATCTTCTAGACCCGAATCCAGTAGAGATAATTCTAGATCTAAAAAACCACGAAATGATAAATTTTTAAGAAAACAAGAGAGATTCTATTCTAATGGTTCAGATAAATTTTATGAAACCATCAAAGAAAAATTATATGAAATCTTAGGTGGAAAAATTTGTTCTAATTGTGGTTTTAATGATGAAAGAGCCTTGGGAATTAGTCCGATATCTGAAAATGTAACTTCTGATAATTCTGGACGTGGAGGTGACGCTGCATCTTGGGGAAAATATATCTCAGCACCAGATCTTGCTAGAGAAGAATTAAAGGTATTTTGTTTAAATTGTAATGAAATTCGAGAACCTGTTACACCAAAACGAGATGAATCCAGATCAAGTTCAAAAAAGAGCAAACATTTCCCTAGATGATTAATAGAATCATCTTTGAGAATTTGTTAACACTTTAATTATAATTATTTTAAAATTAATTCATGAATGGGGATTTCAAAGCATTAGGGGTTTCTCTAATTGTTATTGTCGGAATTATTACCGCATATGCTGTATTTGGTCTATAAATTATTCTTTGACTATTTCTACAACATGTTCGATAATTCTAGTTGAAATTAACGTATGTTCTTTATCTAACACTGATTGTATAAAATCTGCAAAACTCTCTACATTTTTTTCGTCTTTGAGTAAAACACTGTGAGCAGATTTATCTTTTAATGAAATTACTAATTCATTTTTGACAATATTTAGAATCCTTGTAATGTATGTCTCTTTACTATCTTTTATGAAAATAAAACTAGCTAGTTTTTGAGCCTCGTATTTGTCATCACATGTTATGGTTATTTTCATTTGTTCTCAAAAAGAAATTGCTCTATCTGGTTTTTTGCTTTTTCTCTATTTCCTTGATGAATTGCAAGAAACTTGTTAATTTTTTCAATTAAAATTGCTTTTAATTCACCTGAAAGTAATTTGCCCGATTTATAATCTTCATAAATTGTTTTTAATTTAACGTCATCTGGTTCAAAAAATATTCTTAGATACTGATAAGATACATCGATATCTGGATTTCCGCCAAGTTTCCTATGTTGTTCAATATCTGGTTGTCCTCCCGAAAATGCATGTTTGTTTATTTTCTTTTTTACTTCATTTGGAGAATCTGTTGTGTAAATTGTACCTTTTTCATCCGATGCTGACATTTTTCCTCCTGGTCCTTCTAAACCTGGAATCATGATGTTGTGAATTAAAGCTGGTTTTTGTTTTCCAATTTTTGGTGCAATATCTCTTGTTAATCTAAAGTGAGGATCTTGATCAACTCCTAATGGAATCAACACCGGTTTGTCTTCAATAAAACATGGAGCTGATTGTAACGATGTATAGAATATCATTCCGATATTTGTTTCATTTGTAAAACCAAACGTTGCTTTTGTATTGGAAAAATTAATTTTCTTTGCTACTTGAGCTGCAATTGGATACAGTGTTTGAATATTTTTTGTATTGATGATGATTTTCGTTTTTTCTGGGTTGAAACCTAATGCGATAAAATCCAATGCATTCTCATATGCAAATTTTTTTGTTTCTTCTAAAGTTAGATTAGGTTTTGAATAAAATTTTTCATCATCAGTAAGTTGAAAATACATGTTAACATCAAATTTGTCTTGTAACCATTTTGCAAACATCCATGGTACTAAATGTCCAATATGTGTATGACCTGAAGGACCTCTTCCCGTATATAGAAAAAATTTGTTGCCTTTCTCATATTCGTCAAGTATCCTAGTTAGTTCTCTGTGTGAGAAGAAAATACCTCGTCTGAGCATAAAATGGTCCTCACCTGTGATTTTCTTGATTCTCTCGAGTAATTCTGATGAAATTTTTTCAGTTCCAAATTGTTTGATTAATTTATCATAGTCAATGTCGCCCTCTACATGCCAAGGAGTTACAATAAAGTCATCAGCTGACATTCATCTTGACTTAGGTTAAGGTTTAAAAAGTCTTTTTCGGATTCTTTGCTGTTGTCGCAAGTTTTTCATGAAATTGAAAAAAAAATTATTACCTCTTTAAGAGATAATCCAAAACAATCTCCTGAATCACTCGAGAAATCTACACAACTTTCACCTGATCAAATTAGACGGGGCATTGAATGGCTTAAATTAAAAAATCTAGCAATTGTCACTGAATCCAAATCCAGTATTGTAAGTTTAGGGAAAAACGGTCTTGACTCTTTTGCAAAAGGATTGCCTGAAAGAAGATTATTGGATTTACTAAAAAATGGGCCTAGAAAATTATCTGATTTACAAAAAGAATTAGGTTTTGTATTTGGGCCTTCTATGGGTCTAGCTAGAAAAAATAATTGGATTAAAGTTGAACTTGATGAAATTTCTATACAGAATCCTCCTTCAGAACTTCCAGGAGAAAAAACTCTCAAACTTATTGGAAATGAAAAATTATCTAAAGATAAAATTGATGGTGATGATTTATCTGGACTTTTAAAAAAACCTGATTTCATTATTGAGGATATTATTAAAGCAAAAGAAATTTCATTATCTGATTTAGCAAAATCGATTAAAATTTCAGATTCTATTGGTAGTATTGATGTTGAAGCTGATGTTCCAGAAGTTTTTGTTGCAAGAACTCATCCTTTAAAAGACACCATTGATGAAATTCGTGAAATATTTGTCACACTTGGTTTTTCAGAGATTCTTGGTAATATGACTCAATCAAGCTTTTGGAATTTTGATGCTTTGTTTACTCCACAAGATCATCCTGCAAGAGAATTGCAAGATACATTTTATCTAGATGGAATAAATGCTAAAAAAATTGGAACATCTGAACAAATTAGAAAAGTTTCTGAATCTCATAAAAAAAATTGGCGATACCAGTGGGATATTAATGAAGCAAGAAAAATGGTTCTTAGAACCCACACCACTTGTGTAACAATCAAGCATTTAGCAGAAAACAAACCTGATGAGGCACGAATATTCTCTTTAGGTCGTGTATTTCGAAATGAAAAAGTCAGTTACAAACATTTGGTCGAATTTAATCAAATTGAAGGTATCGTTGTTGGGAAAGACGCTTCATTGAGAAATTTAATGGGAATTCAACGCGAATTTTACAAACGAATTGGAATTACTAAAATAAAATTCTGGCCCACATTTTTCCCCTACACTGAACCTTCTCTTCAAACTATGGTTTACAATGAAAAATTAGGAAAATGGATTGAATTATTTGGAATGGGTATTTTTAGACCCGAAGTAACTAAACCTCTTGGTATTACTCAACCTGTTTTAGCTTGGGGTGGAGGTATTGAACGAATTGCTATGTTAAAGTATGATCTGGGTGATGTAAGAGAATTTTATAACAATGATCTTGGCTGGTTAAGGAGTGCAACAAAATGCCAGTAATTGAATTATCTTATTCTCGTCTTCAAAAATTAATTGGAAAAGTAACAAAAAAACAAATTTCTGATTCATTACCTTATCTTGGATTGGATATTGAATCAGAAGATAAAGATCTTGTAAGGGTTGAATATAGTCCAAACAGACCTGATTACTCTACTGATTATGGAATTGCACTTGGTATGCAAGGATTACTTGGGATTAAAACTGGCATAGTGAAACTCAATATAAAAAAATCTAACAATTACCCCATCACAGTTAATTCTTCGGTGACAAAGATCAGACCTTTTGTAACCGGAATTATTGCAAAAAATGGAAAAATTGATGATAAAACAATTAAACAATTAATGACCATGCAGGAAGACCTTCATTCTGGAATAGGAAGAAAAAGAAAAAAATCGTCAATTGGAATACATGATTTAGATAAAATTTTGTTTCCGCTAGTTTATACTACAACATCTAGAAATCATAAATTCATTCCATTAAGCTCTGAAAAAGAGACAACTATCTTAGAAATATTGGAAAACACTGATGTCGGAAAAGATTACGGTTATTTACTTGGACAATCTTCTCAAGTGCCTATAATTTTAGATAAAAATCAAAATACTGTGTCTTTTCCTCCTATAATTAACGCTGCAGTGACCACAGTTACTACAAAAACCAAAAATCTCTTTGTTGAGGTAACTGGAATTAACAAAGAAGATGCTGAAGATATGCTTGCAGTTGTAGCAACCATTTTACAAAGTTCTGGTTTTATTTTAGAATCAGTAAAAATAACCGGTGCAAAAAATTCTTCACCTAAATTAGAACAAAGAAAAATGTCTGTCAGTACTTCATTAATCAATCAGATTTTGGGTCTAAATCTTAATTCTTCTAAAATCGTTTCATCTCTAAAAAAATCTCGCTTAGATGCAATATCTAAGGGAACTAATATCATTTGCACAATACCTGCATATAGATTTGATATTTTTGGACCTTTAGATTTAGTTGAAGAAGTTGCTTTGGGATACGGAATCCAAAATCTTGAACCTGTATTGTCCCCTTCCCAAACTATAGGAAAAACAAATTCTGTTTCATTAAAACTAAAATCTCTGGATCAAACGATGATTGGATTAGGATTTCTTGAAGCTTTGAATTCTAGTTTAACCAGTAAACGAGTATTATATGATATGACAAACAGAGATTCATCAAAGATTATTTCTGTACTTGATTCAAAAAGCAGAGAGCATACTATTTTACGCGATTCTATTCTTCCAGGTTTATTAGAAAATCTTTCAAAAAATATTCATGAATCGTATCCTCAAAAAATGTTTGAAACTGGAACTGTTTTTGCTACAGAAAACCCTATATCTGAAAAAATTAATTTTTCATGTATCAGTGCACATAAAGATGCAAATTTTACTGAAATAAAATCCATTATTCAATCTGCATTAAATATTGGATTTGGAATTAAAGTAGAAACAAAAACAGCAACTAATTCTACATTTGAAGATGGTCATTGTGCATTAATTACTCTAAACAATACCCCAATTGGAATTATTGGAAAAATTGATACAAAGATTATTGAAAATTATAAGATTCGTGTTCCTGTAGTGGGATTTGAGATCTCTTTGTCTGATTCTATTCTTAAAAATTAAAACTAATTTATTCAAAAACTATTTTTCGTAATTATTCCCTCAATGGTTTTTAGTAGGAGTAATTCTATTACAAATCGCCCAAGAGCAAGCATGCAGACGGATTAGGATGAGACGATCGTAATGATACCAGTGATTTCTAATTCACCCAGGCGTGCTACATTATGGGCAACCCCGGTTTCAGAACGCGAGGAGGCGTATGGCTATGACCAATGATTTGGTGCGAGTCAGAACCGGGGAACATATCTTTTTTCAAAAACCATTAAACACCGATAAAAATATGAAAAAATGAAATGGTGAATTATTGGTTAGCAAAACAAGAGCCCAGCGGGCCGCGAGGATATAATTTTGAACATCTAAAAAAAGAAAAAACAACTGTCTGGGATGGCGTTCATAATAATTTAGCATTAAAACATATGCGAGAAATGAAACCTGGCGATCTTGTATTTTTTTATCATACAGGAGATGAAAGACAAGCTGTAGGAATTATGCAAGTAACTTCAAAACCTTATTCCAATCCTAAAGAAGATGTAGAGCGATTTATTGTTGTTGATGTAAAATACAAAAAAACATTGAAACGTCCTGTGACTCTTGATGAAATGAAAAAAGAGAAAAAATTCAAAGATTGGGAATTAATAAGAATTTCAAGGTTATCTGTAATGCCTGTGCCAAAGCCAATTTGGGATGATATTGTAAAGATGTCTCAAAACTAACAATAATCGGTTTATTGATATAGTCGATTTATCTAATTTCTGTATGGCAACAGCTTATGTTTTAATAAACTGTGAATTGGGTTCTGAGGAAGCTATTATACAGCAACTAAAGGGCTTAGAAGGTGTAAAAGAAGTTCATGGAACTTTTGGTGCATATGATATTTTGGCCAAGATCGAATCTGACACTGTTGAAAAACTTAGAGAAACAATAACCTGGAAAATCAGGAAAATTGAAAAGATTCGCTCAACTCTTACCTTGATGGGTATTGAAGGTCAAACATAAACACCTTTTTTTCTTATTATGATTCTACATTTTATTTTTGTAGTGCCTGAAGAGGATCGAGAGAAACGACAATTTGAATTTGAATATGTAAAAAAAATGGGTAAATTTTATCAGGTCTGGCTAAAACAAAAATTTGGCAAAGACTATGAAATTCAATGTGATGAAATGATAACAACTCCTAGAAGCATTCTTCAACGTCTTGACACACATACATTAGTACGAGATCATAATCAACGAGGAAAAGACATTTACCATTTCTATCTAACTCATTTCAAACCTTGGTGGACTGATTGTACTTGCGATGGGTATCATGCAGAAAATTTTGGAATGATACATTGGCAATCTCCAAAAGAATCTGATGATTCTCTGTTTCTTGCAGAAAAAAATTGTACCACTGTCTCACATGAAATACTTCATGAAATGTTAAGAATTGCAGGACATAAAAAATTCATTCAAGATGTACATGACGTATGGACCAAACATCTCTTTGAACAGTTAGAATTTGAACAATACGATGAAGATTTTCAAAAAACTGATGGTAAGCCCATGTTTTTAACAATGGATGTTTCGCAATTTATATTTACAATAAAATATTTACAATAAAATATTTACAATAAAATATTTACAATAAAATATTTACAATAAAATATTTACAATAAAATATTTACAATTAACATTTAGAAACTGAATAAATATTATTTTCAAAATTTGCAGTTTTGAAATCCAATTTATTTTCAGGATCATTGGTTCGTGACTTACTTAATGTTTCAAGTTCTATAAGAGCATCGCCTCTAAAACCTACAGAAGAGCCGTAAATTCCATCAGTTAACATGGTTCCGTGGTCTCCTTTTTTAATATCATCTACCATTTCATAAAATCTTGCTGTTTCTTTTTTATTTACTGGATTTCCTGTTGCTTTGTTATATGCAATTGCTATGTACATTCCATTGTTTTTTACTGCAACAGGAATTTTATAATTTTTACCTGATGCACCTGGAATTGTATCATTAACTATAACTTCACATTTATGATACATGCTTGATACATATGCATAGAATCTATACTGTGCATATTTTCCTGCAGAATCTTCTGCACATCCAACAAAAACTTTGTGTAATAACTCTAAAGCATCATCATTCATACTTTGTAATCTGTCATCAATTCTCCCTCTCTCAAGTAGCTCTGACTTGCATTCTTTTGCAACTAAAACTAAAATGAAATCAGGTAAATTATAATTTTTAAGTGCTGCAACAAATGCGCCTGCTTGTGACATCCCAAACTTTGGAAATCCTTTATTGACCATAATTATGTCTCCATTTAGAAAATTTACTACTACCTAACACTGTATTAAAAAGCACTATTTGGCTTATAATTGTTGAGGATTTACATGACTATTAAAACAATTTATTGAATTTTTCAATTGCAAATATTAAATTCGGGATTAATTTATCAAATTTTATGGAAATTGATACTACTGCCGAACTTGTTTCTGGCGTTTATTTAAAATTAAAAGACAATATTATAAAATATAGAAATCTGGTTGGAAGACCGTTAACCCTTTCTGAAAAAATCTTATCTGGACATTTAAATAAAATTGATGATACGGTTTTTACTGGCGGAAAAGATTACGTTTTTTTGAAACCTGATAGAGTTGCATTACAAGATGTTACAGGCCAAATGGTTATG
>CALNZF010000021.1:0-7237 GCA_942490965.1 uncultured Nitrosopumilaceae archaeon
GCACGTCGGCTGAAATTCTTGATCAGAAATTAAGAGATAAGATTTCCCCAGGCAGAATTAGTGTGGAAGATTGGGAGACAGTAATCAAAAGTGCCCACAAAATTGGAATCAATACAACCTCAACTATGATGTTCGGGCATTTAGAAACACTTGAAGACAGAGTGAAACACATTGCAAGATTAAGAGACATTCAAAAAGAAACTGGCGGATTTACAGAATTTGTACCTCTAAACTTTATCCATACAGAAGCACCAATGTACAAACATGAACTACATGAAGGTATAAGACAAGGAGGTAGTGGAAATGATGTTTTACTTACACATGCAGTTGCAAGAATAATGTTGAATAATTCAATTAATAATATTCAGATGTCGTGGGTGAAAGAAGGACAAAAAATGTCACAACTATTACTCATGTGGGGAGCAAATGATTTTGGTGGAACTCTAATCAATGAAAGCATCTCAACATCGGCAGGTTCAGAATACGGTCAATTATTAAAACCAAAAGAAATTAGAAGGATGGTAAAAGAAATTGGAAGAATTCCGGCTGAAAGGAATACCCACTATGAGATTCTAAAAAGATTTGATGGAGAAGAGAAAGCAGAGGACAAACTAGACAATGTTACAGATACGCAATTTGGATCATATGTGGAATTGATTAAAATAAATAAATTCAATTACAAAAATCCTAGGAATAAATAACTTGTCAGCCTTAGAAAAGGCATTAAGTTATTCAAAAAAAATAGGAATCGATGAATGCGACATCATCACAGTGAAGAAGAAAATCATAACCGTAAGAATTACAGATTCAGAAATTGCCGAAATTAAACAAAATTTTGATGAGAGTTTTGGAATTAGATTAATTCAGAATAAAAAAATCTCATCCATGCAGACAACAAATGAAGATGAAATAGAGCAAACAATGGACAATGCTTTAAAAATATCATCAAATCTTAAATCAAGAGAATTTTGGGCAGGACTACCATACAAAACAGAACGTAAAAAATTGAATGGAATATTTGATGAAAAAATAGATCGGATTTCAGGCTCAAAATGCATGGATATCGCACAAGACATGATCAATTCTGCAAATAACGATAAAGTCCAGACGATTACAGGATCACTCAACATCGTATCAGAGAATTTTGAATTGCTAAATTCTAACGGGCTTAATTTTAAAGAAAAGGCCACATACATTTCAGGAATCATCAATGCAGAATCAGAGCAAGGAGAAACACCAGTATCGGGGATAGGGCACGCAAGTGGAAGAACACTATCAAATTTTTCTTCAGAACAGATAGGCCATGATGCAAAAACAATGTGTATAGAATCAATAAATCCACAAAAAATTAATTCAGATGCATACTCTATAATTTTTGAACCGTATTCAGTGGGGGAATTATTAGCATTTGTAGTGGCATCTAATTTTAATTTTAAAACATTTTCAGAAAAGAAAAGCTGTTTTTCAGACAATTTTGGAGAAAGGATAGCAGTTGAACAATTTGATTTAGTAGATGACCCACACAGTCCTGAAGGCATTGGAACAAAATCAATTGATGATGAAGGAATTAAAACTGAAAAAAGAAATCTGATAGAGAAAGGAATTTTTAAAAATACTTTTTCAAATCTTTTTGATAGTTACAAGGAAAAAAACCAATCAACAGGAAATGCATCACGTCCAGGTTCTCCAATGGGGAGAAGTTCCGAACCAATTCCAATTTCAGCCCCACATAATTTGAAAGTGATGCCAGGAGACTTTACACAAGAAGAGATGATAAAAGAAACCAAGCACGGATTACTTGTTGGAAGATTGTGGTACACATATGCAGTAAATCCAATCAGAGGAGATTTTTCATGCACTGCTAGAAGTGGAATTAGAATTATTGAAAATGGCGAAATTACCAGTCCAGGAAAATCAGTGAGAATAATCCACAATCTGCCAAACATGCTAAAAAATATTTCAGCAATTGGGAACAATCAAAGAAACGTCATTCAATGGGCATCTCTTCCATCAATTACGCCCTCATTAAGGGCGGAAAATATTTCAGTCAATGCCATTTAATCCCAAATATAGGCATAAATTACTTGAAAAACGTGACTATCAGATAGACAGCATAGCCTATAGCCAAACAAACACCCACGGCCCTGCCAATCATTCCAGTTTTTAATGCAATAAGCAAAGACAAACCAAAGATGATCATGATTGCATAGTCAACATAAACATCAGTGCCAACCATCACGCCACCAAGGGCGGCACCAACTCCCATTATCATTAAAATATTGTAAATATTACTTCCAATGATATTCCCAACACCAATATCAGTATGGCCTTTCCTAATTGCAATTATAGATGTAATTAATTCCGGTAGTGAAGTTCCAATAGCAATAACAGTCAGTCCAATTATCTGTTCAGATAATCCAAATTCTTTAGCTAAAATTACTGCATTGTCAACTGTAAGTATAGCACCGACATATAACAAGACAACACCAATTCCAATTAATCCAGCAGATTTTAGATAAACATTATTTGCACCTAATTCAATTTCATCTTTATTTTCTGTTCGCTGTTTCATTGCATCTTTGTATGTATAATATCCAAACACCCCCAAACCAGCCAACAATAGAACTCCATCATATTGAGAAAGTTCACCATCAAAGGACAATAAAACCAATAAAACAGAAACGCCCAACATAATTGGAATTTCTTTTCGCAGTACAGATTTGTGTACTGCAAGTGGAACTAAAATTGCAGCTATGCCAATCACCATGCCAACATTTGCAATATTACTTCCAACGATATTTCCAAGAATTATTGCACTGTGTTCTCCAGCCGCTGCAACACTTGCTGCAAGTTCAGGAGTTGAAGTACCATATGCAACAATAGTCATTCCAATTACAAGGTTGCCAATACGGAATTTTCTTGCAATTGCAACACCGCCACTTACCAGCCAGTTACCACCAAAACATAGCAGGGCTAAACCAACAATAGTCAGCATAGCATTTATTGCAATTTCCACAAATTGAATTTGATGGGCAGTAGTTTAAATCAGATGATATACTATAATTTCACAAATCAAGCAATTCAAGCTAATTCCAAAATAGCCGATCTAGGCACGATTAGGTGTAAAAAAACCAGCTAGAAAGATCAACAAAAATCATGTCAAACACTAATAAGGTAATGTACCGTACTATACGGTATCATGCGAGCAAGACTAACATACGTACCACTAGAAGTGGCAGATCAATTCAAGGATTTTATCATACATAGAGATGAGCAAGTTCTAGATGCAGTAAAAGCAAGAACACGAGATTACAGCACGTTATCTCTATTGAAGTTGTTATACCAATTAAGAGGAAATCCAATGACATTCTCTAATTTGTATTCAAAATCAAAAATCAGGATGAAAAAATCATTTCTAAATTATTTGCACTTGTGTGTAGATTATGAATTCATCAGCAAAGAAGCAGTGGGAGCAAATGTGATCTATACAATCACAGACAAAGGACGAATTATGTTGAATCTCTTTATGCAAAAGAACAATTACATAGTTTAATCCTGTTTTTTTTATTTTCACATACTATCAATGCATTGACAAAAGTAATTAGTCAGATAAATTGATGAAGGCAGTGCAAAAAGAATTTCCAGAAGCTGAAGTTTTTGAACTAAAAAAAGTAGAATTAAAAAGTCCAATAATATTTGCAGGGTTTGTAGGGGCAGGTCTTGTAGGTCCTGTCGCAATTAATCACATCATCACAGAATTAAAGATGGATGAAATTGCAGTGATGAGATCAAAATATCTCCCACCATCAACAGTATTCATGAGAGGCAGATTACGTCATCCATTCCGATTTTATGCAAATAAGGAAGGAACAGTTTGTGCAATAATTTGCGAGATAACATTGAGAATGGAGGGACTATACACGCTTGTGTCTTCAATTTTAGATTGGGCAGCACAAAAAGGCTCTAAAGAAATTGTAATTTTAGACGGAGTTGCAAGCACAGAGCACGATGATAAAGCATACTGTGCAGCAGAAGAAGATCTAGTAAGAACCATGGCAGAAAAAAACATCAACATGATTCCTCAAGGGTTCATCACAGGCATTCCAGGAGGCATACTAAATGAGTGCCTAGTTAGAGATATTCAGGGATTGGCCCTATTGGCAAGAGCAAATAAAGAAGCACCAGATTCTGCAGCTGCTGCAACTCTAATTGAAGCACTAAATCGATTTTATCATATGAAAATAGATACATCAGAACTTCAAAAACAAAAAGATAGAATTCATTCAGAATTCAGCGAATTGTCTCAGAAATATGCAGAACATAGAGAAGAGATATCCGGCATGTACATGTGATCGAAACAATAGGCAAATTCTTTTATTCACAGCAAAAGCGCAACAAACTATGGCTCTGACCTACAAAAAAGCAGGAGTGGATATTTCTAAAATTAAACAAAGCCAAAAAGCAATCGGGAAATTAATTTCATCCACTCATAAACTACAGAAAAAAGCAAAGATGACACATGGGTTTGGCCATTATGCAGGAATTGTAGAGATTCCAGGCGGAAAATTGTTAGCAACACACACTGATGGTGTTGGAACTAAAGTAGTAATTGCAAATATGATGAAAAAATACAACACCATCGGAATTGATTGTGTTGCAATGAATGTTAATGACATAATTTGTATCGGTGCAACACCAATTTCATTTGTAGACTATATCGCAGCTAACAAAAACGATGTAACAATATTCAAAAAAATTGTAGAAGGGTTAGTAACAGGTGCTAAAAAATCAGCAATGCCAATTGTAGGAGGAGAGACAGCAATCATGCCAGATGTCATCGAAGGAAATGGGTTTGCATTTGATTTGGCAGGAATGGTAGTAGGATTACTGGAAAAAAAAGAGATGGTGCTAGGAAATAAAATCAAAGCAGGAGACGTGATTATCGGAGTAAACAGTTCAGGCATTCATTCAAACGGGTACTCCCTTGCAAGAAAAGCCATATTAACAAAATACTCGGTAAAAGACAAAGTCAAAGGAGTGGGAATGATTGGAGACGCATTACTGAAACCAACTGAAATCTACACAAAGCCAGTTCTTGAAATTAATCAAAAATGCAAAATTAATGGATTTGCGCACATAACGGGAGGTTCATTTACCAAACTATTACGTCTCAAGAATATTGGTTATGAGATAGATTCACTACCAAAAATTCCACCGATTATGGGATTAGTGGAAGAACAAGGAGTGAAACCGGAAGAAATGTACAAGACATTCAACATGGGAGTTGGATTCTGTGTGATTGCACCAAAAGATCAGGCAATAAGAATAAAATCAATATTCAAAAAGTATAAAATTTCAAGTCAGGAAATCGGGCAGATTATTTCCAAAAAAGGTGTTTTTGTAAATTCTACAAAGATTGCTTAGTTTAACAGCAAAATGATTTTTAACTAATATTACCTTATATGGCAGATTTCCAAACATCCATCAGGAAAAGATGGCAGAGGCGCAATTTATTCAAACAATAATAGGAGTTGGAATTTTACTTTTTGCAGCTAAATTAATGGCAGAAGTATTCCTCAGATTAAAACTTCCAATTGTATTGGGAGAATTGCTAGCTGGAATGATCGTAGGACCATTTGCATTAGGAGGATTCTTTGTAGTTGACGGAAAACAATTGTTACAGATTAATGATGAAATTAAAATTCTTGGAGAAATGGGAGCAATTGTAATTTTGTTCATGGCAGGATTAGAAATGACACCGAAAGAATTCCTCAAAGGTGGAAAGGCATCATTTACGGTAGGAGCGCTTGGAGTAGTAATTCCATTCTTTGCAGGTCTGGCAGTTTTTCAAATGTTTGGATTCGACGCATTACAATCAATGTTAATTGCCACAGCACTTACTGCAACAAGTATCGCAATTTCAATTCAAGTGTTAAGTGAATTTGGCAAGATTAAAACTCCAGAAGCCAGACTCATTATAGGAGCAGCAGTAGTAGATGACATTTTAGCAATTGCCGTATTATCAGTAGTATCATCAATTGCAGGTTCAGATGGAGGAGTAGACAATATCGACATTACAGAAATTACAATTACAATTTTACAAGTATTAGGATTCTTTGCAATAATGCTAGTTGTAGCAGTAGTAGTAATCCCAAAAATAATCACACCAAGATTATGGAAGGCAAAGGGAAGTGTGGAGGGAATTGCAACTGCGTCGTTCTTTGGCGCGGCAGCCCTTGCAGGTTCCATAGGACTGTCCCCCATCGTCGGCGCGTTTGCAGTAGGAATGGCATTATCAACTACCAAAGTATTTGAAAAAATAGAAAACTATGTTGGAAAGATAGGATTGATTTTTGCACCATTGTTCTTTGCAATTATTGGCGCACAGGTAGACCTAAGAGCAGTCAACATGGAGATTTTAATTTTAAGTGGAGTGATAATTGTAGTTGCAATTGTGACAAAATTATTCGGATGTGGATTACCTGCAATGCTGTTTTTGAAAAGCAAACAACAAGGAATGCGAGTAGGAATCGGAATGATTTCAAGGGGTGAAGTAGGATTAATTGTTGCAGGGGTAGGAGTAACTGCAGGAATTCTTACATCAGAAGTATACTCTACAATTGTAATTATGGTAGCAGTAACAACTATCATCACACCGATATGGCTAAAAATGGAATACAGAAAAGAACAAAGAAAAAGTGACGATACACCCACTAAAAACATAGAAACAAAACCAGAATAATTCCCCGTCTTAAATCATATAGAAAATTCTTCAGGTCAACACATGTCAGAAACAAACAATGGTTTATTCAAGGCAGAAATAATTGCAGAAATTAAAAAAATTCAATCAGAATTAAATGAATTAAAAAGCATCAAAAAAGAAATTGTAAAAAAATCAACAACAAGAAAACCAGCTAAAAAGAGTGTAGTGAAGAAAAAGGAGGCAAAGAGAAAACCATCTAAAAGAGTGTCAAAAGAAAATTAACCACGCGTAAATAGATATCAAATATGCCAAATTATTTAACGAATTTATGTCCAAATCTGAATGATTAGTTATGAATAAGCTTGACCCCATCATATCCAAAGCATGTGATGAGATCACTCAGAATCTTTTAACAATTCAAGAGCCAAGTAAAAAACAGGTAAAAGAAGAAATCATAAAAATTTGTACCAAATATGCACTAAGCAGAATTCCAAAAAATTATGAAATACTATCAATGGTAAAAGAGGCAGATTT
>CALNZF010000022.1:0-67992 GCA_942490965.1 uncultured Nitrosopumilaceae archaeon
AAAGAGTGTACAGGAATGTACCGAACGTTTACATGGCATGTTTGCTCGCTATTTGGGACTTGCATAACCAAACACTTTTTTATGGCTAGAGATCGCTTAGGAATTAAGCCTTTCTATTATAGTTTTGCTGACATTGGTGGAGGAAACAAGCGTTTTGTTTTTGCTTCCAGTTTAACTGCTATATTAGAAGCAGGTGGTGTAGATACCGATATTAATCCGATTGGTTTACATAATCAATTTACGCTACACGCGGTGATCCCTGCTCCTAATACTATTATTAAGGGGGTGAAAAAACTGGAGCCAGGGACTTCCATCACCTTATATGCTGATGGCAATATGACACAACGACGCTATTGGCATTTAAGTGCCCGGCGGGATGCTGCAAAAAGTCATTGGGATGAAAAGCAATGGACCGAGGCCATCCATGATAGTTTAATGTCAGCGGTCAGAAAACGAATGACTATTGCTGATGTACCTGTAGGTGTACTTCTTTCAGGAGGTTTGGATTCCAGTTTATTAGTGGCTCTATTAGCCGAAGCAGGAGTACATGATCTAAGAACTTTCTCTATTGGTTTTAGTGACATTGGAGAAGAGAAGGGCAGTGAGTTTGAATATTCAGATCAAGTGGTGGAGCGTTATGAAACCGATCACCGGAAGCTTTTAATTCCGAATTCTCAGGTATTGGACCGTTTACCCGAAGCCATTGAAAATATGGCCGAACCTATGGTTGGGCAAGATGCGGTAGCATTTTATTTGTTGTCGGAACAAGTTGCCAAAGAAGTTAAAGTGGTGCAAAGTGGTCAGGGAGCGGATGAAGTCTTTGCGGGATATTTCTGGTATCCTCGGATGGAACAATCTTTAGGAACTGGGATTTACAACGTTTTTCTCCCCATTATTTTGACCGCGATCAAGCGAATATTTGCAGTCGGTAAACGAAACTTATCGAGGGGATGATTATACTTCCTTAATGGTCCAAGAGCATTTTGTCAATCGGACGCGGACATGGCTGAACAGATTAACAATCAAGTAAACAACAGTCCAAATCCTAAAAAATTAGGTTAACTTCTAAAACCTAGCATATATCCTCGAAGTAGTTGAATTCCCATTGCAGGATCAACACCTTTTGGACATACCTGACTACAAGAGCCAGCAAAATGACACCTCCAGATACCATGAGAGTCATCAATTATTTTCAATCTAGAATCTTTACCTTTATCCCTACTATCAGCAACATACCGATATGCTTGAGCTAATGCTTGAGGACCAACAAAAGATGAATCAGTAGCCATTGTAGGACATGCAGAATTACACAAACCACATTTGATACAATTTGCAAATTGAATGTATTGTTCTACTTCTTCAGGAGTTTGTAAGAATTCTTTTTCATCAGATACTAATTCGGTATCATCTCGAATTAGATATGGTTTAATTTTTTGATGGGTATCAAATAATTTTTCAAACTTTACAGCCAAATCACGAATTACTGGGAAATTATTCATTGGTTCAACAGTAACAACATTAGAATCTAATTCACTAATTTTTGTAAAACAGGCCAATCTTGGCTTTCCATTAATTATCATTCCACATGAACCACATGTAGCTTGTCTACAAGAATAACGAACTGCGACAGAATGATCAAAATGTTTTTTGACATCAAGAATTGCTTCTAGAACAGTAGTCCATTTTTCATATTGGACATTAAATTCCATAAACTGACTTGATTCGTCATGTTCTGGATTATATCTTGAAATTTTAAGAGTGACAGATTTTGCTGTTGGGGATTGTTCATTTGGGATGCTAGAAACTTGTGCCATTTCTATACCAACCCCATGTTAGTCATAATAATTGTTCTTGAGCCATAGGCTATTAATCCAATCATTGCAGCAAGGCAACCATAAGATACAGCTTTTTCATACATTCTTCCTTGTTTCAATTCTATCAGTATAACTCGAAGCCCATTAAATCCATGAACAGCCAGCAAAATTAGAATTAATTCTAACATTATAGCGTATGGAATAAATTTGTAATTTGCAAGTACACTTTCGTATTCTAAAGATTCAGCAAATCCCTGAGTAAGTCGCATCAAAATGTGAACTGCCACTAAAGCCACAGCTGCCAAAGCAGTCCCATAATGAATTTTCATAATTGTGCTTTCTCTCATATTATTCACCAAACATTACCGCCAAACCGTACATCGTTGCAACTGCTGCAAGAACTATTGAAGAGTAAATTCCTATTTTATGTCTGTAATTTTGTGATGCTGGATCATATGGATAATCAGGTCTTGCAGGTTTTCCTACACCAACTCCTCCATGTCCCAACATTACTCTAATTCCATTCACTGTATGAAATACACACATTGCAATTACAATTGCTAAAAATAGATGTCCTTCTGTAGTTTGAGTTAATTCAAGAAACTCATTCCAACCAACTTGGCCTCTTAAAATATTGCTTGTTTCATAAATGTGAGCTACAAAATATGCCAGCAATCCCAATCCGCTTAATCGCATTAACAAATATGCTACACGTTCAATTCCATATCTAGTAGGATTTATCATTCCTCCAATGCCTTCTTTGTGTTCATCTTGTGGCATCTAGTATTTCCTCTCCACTGGCTGGTACTTAGTAATTGTGACCGGATGTGTTTTCATTATTGGTTCATTTGGATCATAGTAAGCAAGAGTATGATGTAAAAAGTTAGCATCATCACGTTTTGGATAATCAGTTCTTGAATGTGCTCCACGAGATTCTTTTCTGTTAATTGCACCAAGTAAAACAATCTCTGCCACTCTAAACATAGAGTCAAGTTCCATTACATTTGCAAAATTTGTATTGTATTCTTTTGCTTTATCATCAACATGTTTCCAAGTCTGCTTCTTTAGATCCCGAATTATTTTAAGACCTTCAATTAGATTGGTTTCATTTTTGTAAACATATGCTTTATCATTCATTGTGTCAGTAAGCTGTTGTCTAATTTCATATGGATTAACATCGCCATTTCCTCTAAAAATTCCATCATAGATTCTCTTTTCTTCAGCAGCTACAAGATGATGAGGCCAAGTATTTGTAAATGTATTATTTTGAATATAGTCAATTGCCAGTTCACCCGTAATTTTTCCCCAAACAATACATTCGGAGGTCGAATTTGCACCTAAACGATTAGAACCATGAACACTATTACATGCAGCCTCACCAGCAGCCCAAACACCTTGAATTTCAGTGGCACCATCGATATCGGTATGTAATCCACCCATCATGTAATGACATACGGGTCTAATGTCAAGCAAATCTTTTGCAGGATCTTGACCTGAAAATTTAATTGATATTTCTCTAATTCCACCTAATTTCTCTTTAATTTTTTCATCTCCAAGATGTCGTAAATCAAGTTTCATACAATCTACTCCAGTTTCATGTTTGAAACCTCTACCTTCTTGAATTTCTGTCATAATTGATCTTGATACAATATCTCGTGGAGCTAATTCCATTTTACCGGCGGCATATGTTTTCATAAATCGCTCACCTTTGTTGTTAAGAAGATAACCGCCTTCTCCTCTTGCACCTTCAGTGATTAGAATTCCAGAGGGTAAAATTCCAGTTGGATGGAATTGAACAAATTCCATATCTTTGAGTGCCATACCAGCACGTAATCCCATATCCAAACCATCAGGAGTAGAAGAAAGAGCATAAGTAGAAAAACTGTATAATCTTCCTGCACCACCAGTTGCAATAATGAGAGCTTTTCCTTTAATTGTGTAAAATGTACCAGAACCTAATTCAATTGCAGTGACACCCATGAATCGTTTTCCATCATGAATAATTGATGTAACAAACCATTCGTTTAGATATTCAATATTTTCAAATTTTTGACATGTATCATACAAAGTTTGCATTTCAAAGAAACCAACTTTATCTGATGCATATGTTGCTCTAGGGAAACTATAACCTCCAAAATTTCGTTGATCAATTCTTCCATCAGATCGTCTAGACCAAGGCATTCCCCAATGATCTAATTGATGAATTTCTTGTGGCATTTCAACACATAATCTTTCAGCAACATCTTGGTCTGCAAGAAAATCACTTCCTTTGACGGTGTCATAAACATGGGATTCAATTGTGTCACCTTCATCCTCAAAAAGAACTGCGGCAGTTCCACCTTCTGCTGAAACAGAGTGAGAACGCATAACCTGTACTTTGGATACAACTCCAATTTTGAGATGAGGGCCTTTCTTGGCAGCAGCAATTGCAGCACGCAAACCTGCCAAACCAGAACCACATATGATCAAGTCAAATTCTATTGAATCTACCATTTTTCAGTCAAACTTGCTTGGGGTGGGATAAATATGTAGT
This sequence comes from uncultured Nitrosopumilaceae archaeon, assembly GCA_942490965.1. Lineage (GTDB taxonomy): Archaea > Thermoproteota > Nitrososphaeria > Nitrososphaerales > Nitrosopumilaceae > Nitrosopumilus. Next base: position 4,348 of record CALNZF010000022.1, read on the forward strand.
AATTGACAGGCATGATCCATAAAATTAAAATATATCACTAGTGATATCACTAGTGATGATTTCAGAGTGGTTTCAAAGAGTAGGCAGCTCAATTCCCAGAGGATTTTCAAGGTATTTCATTTTAGAACTATTGAAAAAAACCCCACATACAGGAAAAGAGATTATTGATTATGCGGTTGAGCAAAGCAATGGAATTTGGAAGCCTTCACCTGGATTGATTTATCCATTGTTGGGCAGATTGCTAGATGAAGGATTAATTGAAGAAACCAAAGATGGAAAATATCAATTAACAAAGAAAGGAGAAGACACAGCATCAGATGTGGATAAAGTAAATGACATTGTAAAAAAACAACTTGATGTTTTGTTTAGATTAGGAAACGTAGGAAGATTTGTTGCATTGGATTTATTAGAAAAAATTGCTACAATGGGGTCTATTCTAAGTTCCAATTATGCCAACATGACAGATGAGGAGACCAATAAATACAAACAATTTCTAGAATCTGAACTAAAAAAAGTTCAAGATAAAGAAGTAAAGAAAAAAGGTAAAGAGATTAAGATCGAATAATTATAAAATATCTTTATTTTAAAAATTTATTTTATTTTCTTATGAATATGATTAAAATCATAAATAATTCAGAAAAGGAACATAATTATGAAAAATTTGAAAAGTATGTTAAAATCAAAAAAACCACTTGTTATTCCAGGTGTTTATGATGCTCTAGGTGCAAAAATTGCTCAAAAAGTAGGATTTGATGCAATGTTCCAAACAGGATATGGAACTTCTGCCACATTATTTGGAATGCCAGATTATGGATTTATTGGAGCCACTGAAACTGTGGATAATGCCAGAAGAATTTGTAGAGCAGTGTCAGTTCCAGTAATTGTTGATTCAGATACAGGATATGGAAATGCATTAAGCGTTTGGAAATTAGTAAAAGAGTTAGAATCAGCAGGAGCATCAGGGATATTCTTAGAAGATCAGAAATGGCCTAAACGATGTGGCCATATGCAAGGAAAAGAAGTGATTTCACAAGAAGAATATACAGAAAAATTGTCTGCTGCAATTGATGCACGAGAAAATAAGAATTTCATCATTGTTGCCAGAACTGATGCTAGGGCAACTGAAGGATTGGATGAGGCAATTGAACGTGGAAAACAAAACAAAAAAACAGGTGCAGATGCAGTTTTTGTTGAAGCACCAAGATCAATTGATGAAATGAAGAAAATTGGAAAAGAAATCAATGCGCCACTTGTTGCAAATATGATTGAGGGCGGAGCAACTCCATTGAGTTCAGCTGAATTATTAAGTAAAATAGGATTTAATATTATTCTCTATCCATTGTCAGTTTTGTATGCAAATACATTTGCATCAATGAATATTCTAACTGAATTAAAAAAGACTGGAAATACATCAAAGTATAAACAAAAAGTTGTGAATTTTGATCAGTTTAATGATTTAGTCGAACTTCCAAAATTTAAAAAATGGAAAAAAGTACGAAAAATCAAAAATAGAATAAAATAAAAAATTTCAAGTAAAGTACGATTAAGATGTAACTCGCTTTACTTCAATTTCTATTGTTGAAACATTTCTAGTTCTACCGTCTTGTGACTCTAATGATTCTGAGCCAATTTTAATTTCTCCGATAGAGTAGCCTGCATTTTCTGTTTTTCTTGCAATGATTTGAGCTACATCCACAGCACGACCTATGCTGAGTCCTCTAGCTTTGATGTTGACGGTAGGTAAGTTTGCCAATTGAATTAGCGCTGATGTTACATATGCCATCAATGGTTTCTTACCAATGAATACGGTGTCTCGGGTTTCATTTGACATGTAAATTTTGGTATTTAAGGATAATTTAAAGCTAAAAGGGTATTTTGGAATTAAATGAAAAAAAATTGAAAAAATTGAACCATTATTAACTAGAAAAGAAGAATTTGGTCAGAAGTTGGAAAATATTTCAAAAGTTTTAGAATTTGGAAATAGTAAAGAAAAAATCAAAATTTTGGAGGCTTTGGATAATGAAGATGATCCCAACATGTTAGAAAAAATAATTTCAAAGTTAGATGATGACGATCTGGAAGTTAGAGGAGAAGCATTTAGTTCACTTTTGTTAAATAAAAATAAAATTTCTAATTTTTTAATCAATAGTTTGAATACTGCAAATAAAAACATCAGGGGTTTTGTGTCATTAGTTTTAGCAAATAGAAATGAAACATCAGCAATTCCTGAGATAATTAAACTTACAAAAGATGAACGTTCCATGGTTAGATCATGTGCTCTAGGAGCATTAGGACACCTTAAGGCTATTGAAGCAAAAGAGATATTTCTCGAAGCGTTGCTAGATTCCAACATAGAGGTAAAAAAAAGTGCCCTTCAAGCAATAATTGATTTGAAAATTACATTGTCAGAAGAAAAAATCAGTGAAATTTTGAAAGAAGGAGATTCTGAAATCGAAAAAATGATTTCACTAATAAAAAAATAAGTGGACCGGAAGGGATTTGAACCCTTGATCCGATGCATGCCATGCACCTATCCTACCGGACTAGACGACCGGCCCAATTATCAGAAATCTGATTGAAATACGTTTTTCAAATTGGTTATTAACGTTTAGCGGTCAATAAGAAATTCGGGTTATGAAATTAACACAATATATTTAACCTTGCAAATGATGATTCAATCGTTATGGTAGTAGATAACAAAGCAACTGTCACTTATGTCCAATTATTGAAAGAAGATCTTGTAATTATTAGAATGGTACCAAAAGACGGTCCAGTTCCAGATTACAAAGCAGGTCAATTCATTACCCTTGGATTGCCAAATCCCGTAGAAAATGGAAAAATTGTTAGACGGGCATATTCAATTGCATCTCATCCAGAAAATAGAGATTATGTCGAACTAGTTATCAGATGGGTTAGAAAACCACTTCCAGGTAGATTAACTACTCAAATATTTAATGTAAAAGAAGGGGATGAAATTCTTTGGTTAAAACCAACTGGTAGAGCATTACTAATTAGTGAGGAACTTCCAAATGGTGAAAAAGATAATCGTCGAGTTATTTGTATTGGTGGAGGAACAGGTCTTGCACCATTTGTAAGTTTTGCACAACATTTCCATGCTACTGGTGATAAACGAGAGATAATTGTTCTTCATGGTGCAAGTTATGTTGATGAATTAAGTTACAAAGACTTGTTAACTAATCTTGAAAATGAGAGCATTGCCAGAGGCAAAGATGAATGGAATTTTAAATACAGAGCTGCAATCAGTAGACCACAAGAATGGTTTAACAGATCATGGGCAGGTCAAGTTGGAAGAGTTGAAACATTCCTAAGACCAAGAGAAGGAGGACTATCACCATTAGAAGAATTAATTGGAGATAAAATAACTAAAGAAAATACAATTTTCTATGTTTGTGGTTGGCAAGGAACTATTGATGGTGTAATGGATTTCTTGAATCCAAAAGGTTTCATCACCGAACATGACAAACGTGAAGATGGAAGCTTTGAAGTAAAATACGAATCATACGGATAGGATTTTTCAAATATCAATCATTGAAATATGAGAATTTTTTATGTGATGTAATTGGTTACAGCACTTTATCTTGCGCATCTAAATCCAGTAACAAATGCGCATGTAGAAATCATTACGGAATTAAAAAAACAAGCAGACATTGTCAAAGTAATGCCAGTTGTCTTTAAAGATGAAGATAGGGAAATAAACAGTAAGAGTTTTCCATTTAATTTTGAAACTAGAAAAAAAATGCTTGAATCCATTTTTGGTGATTCAATTCAAATTACTGATGATTACGCATTTTATGCCCCATTTAAAAAATATCTACCACCATTAGTTAGACGAAAATCATGGAAATTAAGAAAACAGATTCTTGATGGAGTAAAAGGAGATTATTTTTCATATACAGGAGATAAGGCTGAAGGATACATGCTGAAAATGTATAGATTAAAACCAAAAATTGGGGAGAGAAAATCGCTTTCTGCTACATCTGTAAAAGAAAAATTGTATAATGCAATTCATGAAAAAAAATCATCATGGAAAGAGGATGTTCCAGAAAGCGTTGTTAAAATTATTGAAGATGAATGGGAAACAGTTGAAAAATATGCAAATAGTGAAGATCAAACAACTAGAATTGTAGGAATGAAATTTCCTAAAGAAGGTTATTCAAAATAAATAGAGATTAATACACTCACAGTAAATTTTTTCCATGGCAGTTACCCTTTCAAAATACGTGTGGTTTGATGGAAAATACATGCCTATAGAAAAAGCACAAGTTCCAATTACAACACATGCAATCCATTATGGCACATCAATCTTTGAAGGAATCAGAGCATATTGGAATGGAGAAAACCTCAATGTGTTTAGATTAGATGAGCATGTGAAAAGATTTAGAAGATCAGGACAGTTTTACAATATTTCACTTAATTTTTCTGACGATGAGATTACAAATGCAATTATTGGAATTTGTAAAAAAAATAAAATAAAAAAATCTTGCTACATACGACCATTCTATTTTGTTGGCGATTATGGGATTAATCTGCACGTAACTGAAAAAGCACCTACCAACGTTGCAATCTTTACATTTCCTTTTGGAGACTTGTTTAACAAAAATGGAATTACTGCAGGTGTTGTATCTTGGAGAAAATTCTCAGACATGTCCACACCACCTCAAGCCAAAATGGGTGGAAATTATCTAAATTCCATTATTGCTACACAAGAAGCAAAACGAAATGGAGTGGATGAAGCAATTTTGCTTGATCATAATGGGAATGTCAGCGAAGCACCAGGTGAGAATATTTTCATTGTAAGAAATGGACAATTAGTTACTCCGTCAATGTCATCATCAGCACTTGAAGGGATTACTCGTGATTCAATTATCAAAATTGCCAAAGATTTGGATATAGATATGATTGAGCGAGACATTACAAGAAGTGAATTAATAATATCCGAGGAGATTTTCCTAACTGGAACTGCAGCTGAAATTACACCAATCATACAAATGGATTCAAAACAGATAGGAAATGGAAAACCGGGAGATATTACAAAAAAGATGATGGAAATGTATACAGAGATAGTAATGGACAAAAATGATGATTATTCTCATTGGTTAACTGAGGTATATTAGATGAAAATTGTCCAAATTGGAACTGGCGGATGGGGAAAGAACCATACAAGAATTTTATCACAATTAGGAGTACTAGTAGCCGTATGTGATGCAGATTCTCAAAAAAGCAAAGAATATGGAGAAAAGTATTCTGTAAATCACTATACATCATTAGATGAATTACTAACTTCAGAAGAATTTGATGGTGCATTTGTAGTAACTCCGACATCAACTCATACTGCAATTGCACAAAAATTACTAGAAGCAAAAAAGCATGTTTTTGTTGAAAAACCAATGACATACAAATCTGAAGATGGGCAGAATCTTGTAAAAATTGCAGAAAAAAATAAAGTGATTTTAACTTGTGGATATATTGAAAGATTCAATCCTGCAGTTGGCGTAGTAAAAAAAATGGTCAAAGAGAAAAAATATGGCGACTTAGTAATGCTTGAATTTCACAGAGAAAATAGAATGCCTCTCCACATTAAAGATGTGGGAATTATTTATGATACATCAGTTCATGATATCGATACTGCAAATTGGTTGTTTGATGATATGCCACAAGTGGTATTTGCAAGAGCAGGAAAAATAAAACATGAACATGAGGATTTTGCAAGCATTATGTTAGGATACAAAAATGACAAAGTTGCAATTATTTCATCAAACTGGATTACACCAAAAAAATTAAGAAAATTTAATGCAGTATGCACTGAGGCAATAATTTCATCAGATTTTATCACTCAAGAGATAGTTGTAGAAAAAGATGAAGATTCAGAAATCATGCAGAATGAAAAGCAAGAGCCATTGTTACTTGAGATTCAAAGTTTTCTCGGAGCTATTGAAGGTAAAAATGAACAAGTTGTAAAATCACAAGAAGCAGTGAATGTGACAAAAATTGCCGAAGCTGCACTTTTATCTAGTCAAAAGGGAATCCCTATCTATCTGGATCTAAAATGAATAAAACAATGATGGATATTTTGGCATGCCCTATAGATAAAACTCACCCCTTGGAATTATTTCAAATAAAGGAAAAAGATGATGTTGTATCAGAAGGCGCAATATTTTGCCCAAAATGTTCTAGATTTTACCCAATCATAGAGGAAATCCCAATCATGTTACCAGATGAACTGCGAGACAAAAAACAAGAGATGGAATTTTTGAAAAAATTCAAGGATCAATTACCTGAAAAAATTATTACAAAGGCAAACCCATGGCACTTGTGAGATAATGGTTACTAATTTTATTTCAGAAAAAGCAAAAATTGGAGAAAATGTTCAAGTTTGGCATTTTTCGTATGTCGGGGATAATGTAGAAATTGGAGATAACGTCAAAATTGGCTCTCTTGCACATATTGATTACGATGTAAAGATTGGTGAAAATACAAAGATTGAAGGTCAAGCATACATACCACCACTTTCAAGAATTGGAAAAAATGTATTCATCGGACCAGCCGCAGTATTAACAAATGATCCTTATCCGATGTGTGACAAAATGATAGGAGTCACAATTGAAGATAATGTAATTATCGGAGCACGTGCAGTTATCAAAGCAGGTGTAACTGTAGGAAAAAATAGTGTTGTTGCAATGGGTGCAATTGTAACAAGAGATGTTCCTGAAAATGTAGTTGTAATAGGTTCGCCAGCTTCAATTAGATACAGCAGAGAAGAGTACGACAAAAAACAAAGACAGTGGAAAGAAAGTTAAAGTTTAATTTCTTTTTTGAAAATCCAATTCTTTATCTTTGACAAAATTAAAATCCAGATTACAACTAGGACTAGCGCAATAACTGCTTTAATTACAGATGCGATAAACCAATTAAATTCACCAAATCCTGAAATTGAAATTGGTCCAAGTATAGTGACTACAATTCCACCACCTACAATGATCAAAGCCCACATTGCAAACAAAAATCCAAAAAGACCAGACTTCAAAATGACACTCCCATCATAAATGCAGTAATTACAGCCAAAATTCCTGAAAATATTGCGAGTTTGAAAATTGCAAACCCTACTTGTTTTTCAGACATCGGCCCTCCTGCAAGAATCAATCTTACCAGAGTTACAGGTGCTTTTTTGTCATCAGTTGCCTTTAGTCTAAAATCTTCAGTATGCTCTACAGGTTTTCCCTTGACTTGTCTATGCTCTACAACACGTTTTACACTAGATAGGAACAAAAATGAATTAATCACTGCTGGTAAAAGAGCAATTGCTGCAATAATTTCAACGCCACCTACAATTGCAATTGCCCCATACATTGCACCCAGTGTCAATGCTCCAGAATCTCCAGGAAAAATTTTGCTTGGAATTTTATGATATTTGTAAAATGCCAAGGAGACAAACCCAAGCGGTAAACTCACAATTGCAATCTCATAGTTTTGTACGATAAATAAACAGATAGACAATGAGAAACTGGCAATGACCATAAATCCACTTGCAACACCATTTAGAACATCAATAGAGTTGATTGTATTTCCAGTAATAGGTATCATGAATATGATTAATGCAAGGTATAGTGCAGGAATTTGTACTGTCCCAAATAATGGAAAGGCAAGATCAGAATCATATGTGCCAAGTACAATAATAGGAATTGCAGCAAGTGCAAGTGCAAGTGGTTTAAACCACCCACCCATTACTTTTCGATCATCAACGTATCCGATAACACATGCAGCAGATGTAGTAATCAGTATGGCAAGAATTTCATTCATTTGTAAAAAGGCATAGAGAACTAGTTCTGATGCAATAATTCCTGCAAGAATAACAGGACCTCCAGGTCTTACTACCATAACATCTTCTTTTTTGTTCATGTCTTTTACTGCAAAATTTCTTTTTTCTAAAATTTTGATTAATGGCGGAGTCATTACAAACACAATTGCAAATGCAATGATGCAAGAGATTATAGCTGGAATCAATAAATCAATCAATTATCTTACCTTTCGTAACTCTGCCTTTATGTTATCCGCAATGGTTGAACCAATTTTATCAATCTCTGCCAATTTATTCACAGGAATTTCCCTCAAATCATCCAGATTCTTTATACCGTGTTTGAATAGAATTCGTGCTCTAACCCTTCCAATTCCTTTGACCTTAACTAAATCAAGTAATTCCTCTCTAATTCCATAAACTATTCTTTTTCTCAAATCATCTAGTTCTTCAAGCAAATCTACCCTCTCCACATGCTTGGAAATTTCTCTAAGACAATAAGATAACCAATTGCCATTTTCAGTCATCCTATGCATATCTCCAGACTCGATTCCAAGGCTATCTGAGAGGGATAATTCAGTTGATTCTGTAATCCAAGATTGTAATGCCAAAAGGCTTCTAGAGCAGTCATACTCTGAGATTGGCTCCAGTAATTGTGATGAATTGTTCTCTATCATCAAACTTGCACTTTCATAATCTTTTTGTCGAAGTGAAAATTTTGGAAAAAATTCTTCACAGTTTGTAATTAAATGTAAAAATCCAAAAGTATGTTTTCTTTCTTGAGAAACGTTTTCAATGGAATCTCTAAAGTATGTTGCAGTTAAGGGATCAATATACAACATTGATGTCTTTTTTCCAAATTCAGTAGCAGCATATCTTTCACCTTTTTTAATAATCAAGAACTTGCTTGAAAGGAATCGTAATGAAATATCTATTGCAAACTTTATTGTTGGTTTTCTTGACTGCAATCCACCCAACGTTTGCAAAAAGAATTCCAGAATTTCTTCTTTTTTAATTCCAGGATGTGTAACTATAACACTTAGAATATGAGTTCGCAAAGACTTGTCGTCTGTAATTTTTGACACAATTGCTTCAGGTTCGCCATATATGTAATACTCAATAAGATCTTCAGTATTTCCATTTCCAACAATAATTGATTCCCCATAATCGTCGTATTGTGGTCTACCAGCTCTTCCACAAAGTTGCTTGTATTCTAAAATACTAATCGGTCTGTTTGCGCCAACTTTGGCATTATACCTGTTGATATTAGATATTACAACTCGTCTTGCAGGAAGATTAACACCTGCAGCTAAAGTTGGAGTAGACGATAATAATTTGATCGTACCTTTACGAAATTCTTCCTCTATTGTTTCTCTACACTTTTGGTTTAGTCCTGCATGATGAAATGCAACTCCTTTTTTTACCAGTAAGGCAAGTGTCTTGACCAGTTCAGTATGTTCATTTTCTGATAAAAGTTTTTTTGAAGTTTTTTCTAATTCAGAAATTTCTTTTTTTTCTAATATCTGAAATATTGCATCAGCTGCTTTTGTTGCAAGTGATTTTGAACGAGCCCTAGTCTCTGCAAAAACTAGAGATTGGCCCCCTTGATGTACTGATTGCACGCCTAAATCAATTGGTGTTCCCATCAAACTACGCTCAACTTCAAAGGTTTTGCCATCACTCATTGTAACATGACCTCCATCACAAACCCCTTCAGAGAGAGGCACAGGTCGCCAGTCATTTTTTACCAAGGTACATTCAAGCCAATCTGCAATCTCATCAGAATTTGTAATTGTTGCACTAAGACCAACAATCTGAGGATTTGATTCCAACAGTTTGAGTTGTGTGAGAATCATTTCAAGTGTTGGACCTCTACTTTCATCTCCAATCAAATGAACTTCATCAGAAATCACTAGTCCAATTTCATCAATCCATTCAGCACTATGTCTGATTATAGAATCCATTTTTTCATTTGTTAAAATTAACAGATTGCTGTTCTCCAAATTTTTTTCAATATTTTCAAAATCGCCAGTAGATATTGCAACCTTTACTTTGTTTCCCAAAGCAACTTTTTCTAATTTTTTAAATTCTGTAAACTTTTCAGCAGCCAATGCACGCAATGGACTAAGATAGATCACCTTTCCTTTGTTCTTAGATAAATAACTCATTATTGCAAGCATTGCAATCAACGTTTTGCCACTTGCGGTAGGGGCAGATACTAGAATGCTTTTTCCATCTAGTAATCCAGACTTTACACTATCAGATTGCGGAGGATATAATTTTGTATAACCTTGGGATTTTAGGAATTCAATTGCAGTATCAGGAAGTTTTAGTTTATCTACATTCATACTCGGTTATAGTGACCGGGTTTTGATTCATAAATAGATGCTTCTCTGAGCATTCTTCGGATATAGTTTCTTGCCTCTTCTTCGGTGAATTTTTCACTCTTTTCTAGTTCTTTGACAAATACCTTCTCTTCAACTGGAACCTTGTTGTCACCTTCAAGACCTTTGAGTACATCCATGAACAATTGCATCTTTGAGACTTCACTTCTCGGCCTACCTTGTAACACGCCAAGATCAACTTTACCAGTATTAACATCGACTCCTGCATCTTGTAGCATGCTCTGAATTAGGAAGATTGCACGCTCAGCATCTTCTTCCTCTACCTTGTCTTTCATGAGTAATCTTGCTCTAGCAGTTGAGAGTCGGATTATTCCCTCTAATTGTCTAGGAGTGACTGTAATCATTTCTTCTGATTCTACATTTCTCATCTGCAGATAGTAATCGAGGATTTTAGCTTCGGCCTCTGGTGTTAATTCTGGTACACCACGTTTCGCATATGAGAGGTATTTTGTTAGTAAATCAACTTCGATGACAGATTTTTTGTCTGTACCTTGTGTTGTATTTCTTCGAATAATGTGTTTTGCAATCTGCATATCTCTTTCTTTAGTTGGGATATCTCTAACTACAAAGATCAAGTCAAATCTTGTAAGCAATGGAATTGGTAAATTGACATTTTCTGTAATATTTTTGAAAGGATCATATTTTCCATACATCGGGTTTGCTGCAGCTAAAATTGAAGTTCTTGCGTTTAGTGTAGCTACAATACCACCCTTTGCAATACTGGCAGACTGTTGTTCCATAACTTCGTGCAATGCACTTCTGTCTTCGGGTTTCATCTTATCAAATTCGTCTATACTTACAAGGCCTTGATCACCTAACACTACTGCCCCAGCTTCTAGCATCATGATTCCTGTCTTGTCTCTAACTACAGCAGCAGTAAGACCAGCAGCTGTGGAACCTCTACCAGAAGTGTACAAACCTCTTGGTGCAATTCTTGCACAAAACTTTAGCATTTCAGATTTTGCAGTACCAGGATCTCCAACTAGAAATACGTTAATGTCTCCTCTAATTTTACTTCCATCACCAAGTAATCTTTGGTTGGAGCCGACAATCAGTAACAAAATAGCTTCTTTGATTAACGATTGGCCTTGAATATGCGGAGCAAATGAATCAATTAATCTTTGATAAACATCAGAGCTTTGGCTAAGTGATTTGATTAGTTTTTCTTCTTCAGGTGAAATTTCTTCTCTGCCGATTTTTCTATCAGTCTTAGAACCACGTCCACTCAAAAATTCGATATTGTTTCCTTCAATTCTTAATCGGTACAATCCACTGTGGCCTCTCTGAACACCTGCAATTGATTCTTGTTCAACTCTTACTACACCAGTGAGGATAATTCTATCTCCAGGTCTTGAATTATCTACCAAATCCTGTCTAATTGTGACATCGATATAATGAGGAAGTTGTCCAGGTGGCAAATCTTCAGGAAGTTCTTGCAATCTAAGTATTTGAAAATCGATAAACTTGCTAGCTTCAGGATTTAACTCAAAGTCTCTGTGTTTGCAACTTGGATTATCACAAACTATTGGCATTTTAACATCCATGCCCTTTAGTTGAATTATCTTTGTCTGATGCTCATCAGGACACATGAAGATTAGTTCTTTTGCAAGTGGTTTTACTTCAGATGCTCTTACCACCATTCCTGAAACACTTGTGATTTTTCCAATAGTTTCAGCAGTGATCTGTCTTAGACTTCGCTCTAATGGGAAATTGACTAACCTTACACGAACTTCATCTTTAATTTTTTCTGCATATTCTGGAAATCTTGTTTGTAGTGCTTCTTTGATTGCTCTTCCAAATGCATCAAATAGTCTATCAGGACTTTTGGAGAATATTACTTCAATTTGTGGCTCTACTACCAAATCATTGTAATCAACGATAATGTATTTTGCATTTTTTGGCATCATCTCGTCGATTGCATCTACATACTTGTAGTTGCCATCCCTATCCTTGAATCGAGTTAAGAATTCTTTTACTTTATCTGATAAAGCAGAATCAGTAAATGTGCTAGTTTGAGCTGCGCTCATTTTTTTCTCCTCTTATCTGTTTTTCAAACTCTACACTGTTATCATGAATTGTTTTGTAAAATACATTCTCCTCAACAGTTAGTTTGTTGTATAGTTCTGAATTTAGTTTGATAGAATCAGCAATCTTTACCAACTTGCCTCGTCTCATTCTAAATAATTCTAACATCATACTTTCAACTTTATCAAAATCATCGCGGTTTAGTTCATTCATGGATTCTTTTAGCTTGATGTAAAAATGAGGATCAAGTGTTGAGATTTGATATTCACCAACCATTTTTTCTTTTGAGAGTGCTTGCTTTAGTTGCGTAATCATATCTGGGGAATTCAAAGTTGCTATTTTATTCTCTGAGAGGATTTTTCCTATCCATTGAGGCATGTTGTTTGTATCACCTTGAGTTCCCTCGATTTTCATACCTGCGACATTATACTTGAAATCTTGATTAATCGTAACTTTAGCATCCTTTAGGCGATATCCAATTGAATGTACTTTTTCTACTTTATCTATTTCCATTTAAGATCACTTTTTCTGATTTAGACCCACAAGTATCGGATCGATCAATTCTGTTAACAATTTAGTGAGATCAATTGATCCTAATTAATTCCAGGCTGATCGTATCTAATTATGCCTGTTTTGATTTTAAGATGAGGCATATGATAATAACCAATTCGGATTTATTAATGGGATTTAGTCTTCGATACTCATGACTGCAACTGGAATGTGGGTTGAAAAGTATCGACCAATGAAACTCTCTGAAATTGTAAACCAAACTGAAATCATTGGCAGTCTGGAAGCTTTAATCAAAGATCCAACAGATATGCCACACTTGATGTTTTCAGGTTCTGCAGGTGTTGGAAAGACAACTGCTGCATTGTGTATTGCAAGACAAATTCTAGGAGAATACGCTAGAGACTACACACTAGAGCTAAACGCATCTGATGAGAGAGGAATAGGAATGGTTAGAGAGAAAGTAAAGAAATTCTCAAGATTTGCAGGAATGGCCGAAGTCCCATTCAAAATTATCATTTTAGATGAAGCGGACGAGATGACAAATGATGCTCAGACTGCATTGAGACGAATTATAGAGGATACAGCTAAAATATGCAGATTTATTTTCATAGCTAATAATATTTCAAAAATTATAGATCCTATTCAGAGTAGATGCGCTACCTTCAAATTTACATCAATTCCTGAAGATGACATTATTGGCAGATTAGAAGAGATTGCCAAAAAAGAAAAAGTGAAAACTGACAAAAAAGGACTCAAAGCAATTTATGATTATTCTGAAGGAGATTTGAGACATGCAATTAATCTAATGCAGGCAACTGCCAGTATTGGAGATATTACAGAAGAGAATGTAAAATCTTCAGCAGGATTGACAAAAACCAGCGATGTTGATGTAGTTCTAAAAATGGCACTTGCAGGAAAAGTTCTAGAAGCCAGAGAAAAAATGATTGAGCTAATCAAAGTTTATGGAATGTCAGAATCTGATTTTCTAAAATATATCAACTCTGCAGTGTTCAAATCAAAACATGAAAAATTAGCAGACATTTTAGAAATAATTGCAAAGTATGATTATAGAGTACTAGTTGGAGCAAATTCTGAGATTCAATTATCTGCAATGTTAGCAGAACTAGCTAAAGTAGAAAATTAAAAACGCAGAGAGAGGGATTTGAACCCCCGTATGCTTGCGCACACAGGCTCTCAAGGCCCGCGCCCTACCGAGCTAGGCGACCTCTGCAAAAAATCTTGAACAATAGAGGTTAAAATCTGTTGATGTAAAATAGAAAAATAAGAAAAAAGAAAAAGTTTCTTTTTAATCGTGTGCGTGAGGATTTTCAGATCCGGATTTCATAAGTACATATGTTCCGGCTGCTTTCTCGTGCCATTCTTGGTTAGCTGATTCAATCAGAATAGCTCCTTCAGGACAGATTTCTTGACAAGCCATACAAACAGTGCAATCGTGTTCTCTGATTGGTTGTGATTTGTCTGTATAATCTAATCTTTCGTCTTGTTCTGTCTTGCCAGTACCATCAAAAGTTTCTCCCAAGCATTTTTCTGCTGGAATATCTTTTTCGGTTCTGTACCATTGGAATGTTTGTACTGGACATACACTCATGCATGCGCCAGCTGCAACACAGGAATCCCAATCGACTGCAACAGAAGTACCATGAATTCCTAGAGGAACTTGTTTTTCTCCTCTTGCTTCATAGGCTGCTTTTACATCTTCGTTTGAGAATGCTGCACCATCAGTTCTTCCATCACCCCAAATGTAGTGGAAATTCTCACCATCAGAATGGCTAGTTTTTCCTTTTGGTTTAACATCGTTGTGACAAAAGTCTTCAGGTATTTGTAGATCTACCATGAGAAATAATATTTCTAAATATTATTTAAATCTAGATAAAATTAGTTGGGACTAAATTCAAAAAAAAGATTATAAAAATCAAAAATTTCTATGTTTTAGATAGCGATATTACAAAGTTTTTGCAGCACTTTCATGTTTTTCAACATTTGACTGATCAACTTTGATAGCTGCTGGTGGACATACTGAAACGCAGGCCATACACCAGATACAATCGTGTTCTCTGATTGGATCTGCTTTATCGGTAAGATCTTTGCGTTCATCTTTAACATCACTGCCAGTACCTGCAAAGGTTTGACCAACAACATCTTTTGCTGGAATATCTTTTTCGGTTCTATACCATTGAAAGACTTGTACAGGACAAGCTTCAATGCAAGCACCATCTGCAACACAAGAATCCCAATCGACTGCAACCATTGTACCGCTGACACCAAGAGGAACTTGTTCTTCGCCTCTTGCTGCATATGCTGCAACAACTTCTGCATCTGCTAACACTTCAGCTTGTGAGCCATCAGTGTTTTTGGTTTTACCTGGACCCCACATGATATGGAAATTTCCATCATCGAGGTTTATTTTTCCAAGTGGCTTTAGGCCTTCAGGAAAATTTTCTGCTATTGGCATGATACAATTTTCTTTGGGTTATTATTTAAAGCTAGATAGCTGTTTTACGAACACATTTGTAAACTAGAGATCTGCTAGGAACGAAAAATTTCCTTACGTTCATAACGATCAACGATCAATACTCTGGATATGGATATTATCAAGTATGATGTGTATAGGGGGCCAAACCTTGGAGTATACATTACTGTCAATGACAGTATTGGTCTAGTTCCAATGGGGTTTGCTCAAACCAAATCTGACAAGCTTGCAGAATATCTAAACATAGAAATTCACAATACTGCAATTGCAAATACAAGATTAATTGGCGCATTGTCAGTTATGAACAATAAAGGAATCCTACTTCCAAATACTGCTTATCAAAATGAATACGATTATCTAAAATCTGAAACAGATTTAGAAGTTGGAGTTTTAGATACTAAATTTAATGCACTTGGAAATGTAATCTGCGCCAATGACAAAGGAGCAGTCGTATCACCTTGGTTATCAAAACAAGACTGTCAAACAATTTCAGATGTTTTGGGAGTGGAGGTAATTCAGAAAAAAATTGCAGGGTTTAACCAAACAGGAGTTGTTTTAGTTGCAAATGCAACTGGTGCTGCAATACATCCAGAAGCTGATGAGGAAGATATGAAGACCATATCCAATGTTCTAGGCGTAAAAATTGAGCAGAGTTCCATAAACAATGGAGTCCCATATGTCTCATCAGGGATTTTGGTAAATAATCACTGCGTGGTTGTAGGATCATTGACTAGCGGTCCTGAAATTATGATGTTAACTAGAGCTTTTCTAAATTAAGAATAGATTTTGGGTCTTCAGTTAGTTTTTCTAAAGATATAGTTCCTTCAGTTCCGTTTACCATATCTTTGAGAACTACATTTCCGTTTTCTAGCTCTTGGGGTCCAACTATAATTGCCAATCTAGCATTAGTTGCAATATCCATTTGCTTTTTCATGTTGCGTCCTGCCAAATCAATATCAGTTGGAATGTTGTTGAGTCTTAGTAATGATGTAATAGAATGAGCAACTTTTTGCATCTCTTCATTAATGTACAATACTGCAACTCTGTTTTGGTTTGTTGCAGGAATTATTTTTTGATCCTGCATTGTCAAGATGATTCTCTCAACACCACCTGCAACTCCTGTTGCACCAATGTCTTCTCTGTTGAATGCTTTAGTTAGTGTGTCATATCGTCCTCCACCTGCAAGTGCACCCAGAGTTGAATTTTTATCAAACACTTCAAAAACAATTCCCGAATAGTAATCTAGTCCTCTAACAATTCCAAAATTAATTCTAACATTTGAAACTCCCCGATTCTCCAGTGAATCAATTAATTGTTTTAGTTCATCCCATGATTCTAGCTGTGAGACATCGAATGTCTTTTCTACTTCTGCAATAGAGCCTTTAATTTGCGAAAATTCTAGAATTTTTTCTAATTTTTCAGTTGCATACCCCTTTTCTTGGAATTCATTTAAAATTTGGTCTTTTGATTTTTTTGAAATTTTATCTACTGCACGTAAAATATCAGCAACTATTTCTGGATCTTTTGAATCAAAGATTTTGTTAATGTAAGACTCTACAAGGTTTCTGTGATTGATATCAATTGTAATATCCTTGAGCAATAGAGAATCAAATAATCTAGATGTAATTTCTATTATTTCAGCCTCTGATTCAAGACTAGCTTTGCCATAAACTTCAATATCCCATTGGTGAAAGTATCGGTATCTGCCTTTTTGTGGCTCATCATATCTAAACACACCACCAAATGCTGAGATTTTGGCTGGAAGTTTCATTGATTTTTGGGATGCGGCATATCTTGTGAGTCCCATTGTAAAGTCAAAACGTAATGCTACTTCTCTGTCTCCCTTATCTTTGAAATAATAAATCTCATCTCTAATTCCAGGACCAGATTTTGTTTCTAGTGTAGATAATAGTTCTATTGGAGATGGATCCATAAATGAAAATCCATACAAATTTGATAATTTCTTGAAATGATTCCTAATGTGTTCAATGTTGGCGTTCTCTTCACCCTCAAAGTCTTTCATTCCACGTGGTAATTCCAAGATGATTAGATGTCAGATGGTAGTGATTTAGATATTTCTGTGATAACTAGCAATAGGCATAAATGAATACAAAAAATTTGAAGAATACATCATGAGAGTAACCGTAAAAGAAGGATGGAGTGAGAAAAGCAAGTATGCAATCATAGCAATGATTGGAAGTCTGGTTGCAATTATTGCAGTTGTAGTATTAGACTAGTTTCTTTTTGGAGAAAATACAGATAGCCAATAATGCATTATTTTTCTATTCAAATCCATAAAGGTATCAGCATTATCATTCCATGTCTTTGCACTGTTCTTGACTGATTCAACATTAGAGATTGTGAGTTTGTTGTATATCGAGCGAAATTTCAAAGCCTCATCGCTCATATTTTCTACAAGATCTTGTGCAGATTTTGGAAAACTAAATCCCATATCAGACAAGAATTCTTTGTATAATGATGTGTTTGATGTGATTGCATTTCTCCATGTCTTATAAAATTCATTTTGTAAATCAAATAGTGTTTGTTGAATGTGTGGAACCGAAACTTCTAGTTCTGTGAAATACTTGTTGTTTAGTTTGTCTAGAATTTCAAAATCTTTATTTTCACTCATATACTAACTGGAAAATTTATGGATTTAAGATTTTTGAAATAATTTGAGGCTGATTTATGATTTTAAATGCATCAGTATAGGTCTCTGGCCAAACTTTTTGAAGATTACATTGGCACTTGCCATAAGAGAATAGACATTTGGATAGTTTGTATTTCCTAGGATATCATTTTTGATAATATTGAGATAATTTCTTTGCTGTTTTACTAGTCGTAATTTTTTTGATTTTGATGCTTTAGAATTTTTTAATTCACCCAAGTTTGCAGAAATATCACACAATTTGATTAGTTTTGCACTAGATGATGATTCTTTGAGTTGAATTACAAATGCTTGCTCTCTTTTTTTTCTAGGCAATGTCATGTCTTTTGACAAGGAGGAGACTAGCACTGCAATTTCGCTTTCAAACTGTTCATACAAATCATCAAAAGTTGTTTCAGTTTTTTCTATTGTATCATGGAGCCATGCAGCACAAAATATCTGCTCATCAATTACACCCAAACTTTTGAGTCTATTTACAACATCATCTAGATGTTTTGAATATGGCATGGCATCATCTTCTCTGAATTGCCCTGCATGTTTGTTCTTTGCAAACAGTTCTGCATTTTTTACTAGATCCAAAATATTCTACAACTCTGAATACTTTACTCAATATTAGCCAAGTAAACTATATTCCAAAGAAAAATTGTATTGAGATATGTCAATTGAGAAGACATCTCTGGGAGATTTGCAAATCCGTAGAATTCTTAATGGAATGTGGCAAGTTGCAGGAGGTCATGGTCAGATTGATTCAGAGTCTGCAGTATCAGATATGGAAAAATATCAAGAGTCAGGATTTACAACATGGGATTTGGCAGACATTTACGGTCCTGCAGAATCTTTGATTGGAGAATTTAGAGAAAAAATTGGAAATAGTAACTTTCAAGCACTAACAAAATTTGTTCCAAATCCAGGTCCAATGAGCAATAGTATCGTAACACACTACATCGAGCAGTCATTGCAAAAAATGAAAACAGACTGTATTGATTTGCTACAATTTCATTGGTGGGATTATAATGATATGAGTTATCTTGATGCGCTAAATAATTTATCAAAATTACAAAATGAAAACAAAATCAGAAACATCGGACTAACTAACTTTGATACAGAGCGAGTAAAAATCATCAAAGAGCATGGACATGATATCGTATCAAACCAGGTTCAGTATTCCATTTTAGATCAGAGACCAGATAAACTGATGGCCCCATTTTTTGCAAAACATGGAATAAAGATTCTATCCTATGGTACGTTGCTTGGTGGATTTTTCTCAGAGAAATATCTTGGAGTTGATGAACCACATAGAGGGAATCTGACCACATCTAGTCTACAAAAATACAAAAACATGATAGATGCATGGGGTGGATGGCAGTTATTTCAAGAATTGTTATCTATCCTAAATAAAATTGCACAAAAACACAACTGCAGCATTGCAAATATTGCAACGCGTTTTGTTTTAGACAAACCACAAGTTGCAGGAGTAATAATTGGTGCAAGATTAGGAATTGCCGAACACAGAGAAGACAATGCCCAAGTCTTTGATGTAAAATTAGATGAACAAGACATTTCATCAATTAGTTCGGTTACTGCAAAATCAAATGATCTCTTTGATGTGATTGGTGATTGTGGTGGAGAGTATAGATAATTCCAGACATGGAAATTTATACGATAAAATGATCATAGGTATTACTTGACTGAAGGGGCTTTACCAAAAGAGGATTCTGATTCTAGTCTTCCAGGAAGAGCAGATGAGAGCGATACGGCATATTTTGAACCTGAAATAGAGTCAAAATCAAAAAATAGATCACTTGCAATATTTGGAATAGCCTTTGTTTTAGTTGCTGCAGGAGTATTTGCATATTATTTTCTAAATCAGAGTGAAATTGATTCACAAATTCTTGATAATACCACCTTTAAGACACTAGAGGAGAAGATGGCAAAACAATACGGAGTAGGACAATTTGGCAGTGAGCATGCACACGCAGCATTGGCAGTTTTTGTAAACGGTGATCAGTTAGATTTTTCGCATCCCAAGTTTCAGATTCAAAGCAAGTACATTCATTTTGAAAATGATAATCCATACCTAGTTCACAAGCATGCAACTGATGTTCCGTTGGATATGCTGTTTGCATCATTTGGATTAAAGATAACTCCTGATTGTATAGAGTTAAGCTATCAAGCAAGTCAATACTGTACTGAAAAAGACAATTCCATGACATTTTTAGTCAATGGAAAATCTATTTCAAACATTAATCTCTATGAAATAAGACACAATGATAGAATTTTAATTTCATTCGGTGATTCAGAATTAATTTCAAAGCAGTTAGAATATTTAGAAGGGCTAGAAATTCACGACATTCCAAAAATTAGCAAGATAGTTCCTGGAAAGGATATTTCTATTTGAGTCTGTAAAATATAGATTCAATGTATAGTGATCCTTTTAGAGTATTAATGAGTCAAAAAATAAAATGGTAGACTGTGCCCACACATGGAGAAAAAAACTACGCTTGCAAGAACTAATGATTGTTGCAAAAAGAGAACTTGATGCAGGTGAAGAGATGGATTTAGTTTATGAAATACTAGAAGACGAAATGAAAGCACGTTGGAGATTTGTTAGCAGTACAAGACGACAGTATATTGACGATATTAAGAGAATTTTGGCAAACCAGTATGTTTTGACAGTGTAGAATTGATTTTTAAGATATAAAGTGCTACTGTAAACATGGTACTTGCATACATTGGAATTGCAATAGGAGTTTTGATAGTATTGATTCTGATTGTGAAAATTTCAAGGACCAGCCCACGCGAGGTTGCAGGAATTGATGTGTTTTGTAAAAAGTGTGGCCTTGAGACAAAAGGAATGAATTGTCCGAATTGTGAAAAAAAATCCAAATCATTTGGGGTCTAGTTCACATTGTGTAGTGATGCTTTAATGGAATGATTTCAAAATCCATGCATGTCAGAGATAATTACAGAATATTTTACCTGCAGGATTTGCCAGGAGAACCATTCCATATCACATGATCAAGATAGGCCAACTGTATGTAATGGATGTTGGTTGAAGATGGAAATTTGGCAAAAATATGCAGATCCTGATTTGAATAAATAAATTATTTTAAAGATTGATTTTACATCATAGTCATATTGGGTTTGAAAATTGACTGTCAATGTATAGAGTGTAATTGTAAAGTAAATTTTGAAATCATAGATGGTGAAGAATTGCTAAATCTGATTCAGCATGGACGACTAAATGATGAGCAAATTGCATTTTTAAAAACCAGAGTCGATAGTAAAATATGCAAACAATGTTTTCTTGGCAAACACAGATGATAATTTGCAACAAGCTTAAGTTCATGATAAATGATTTTTAATTGTGAAGGATGCGACAAAGGGGGTAATAGTGATAATTGTTGCAACTGTTGCGTTTTATAGTATCATGAGTATTTTGTGGAGATTATAGATTCTAAAATATAAAGTTCATACAAAATTTACTGCAAAAATAAACAAATTTTCATAATCAGCACAATACTATTTTTATTTCATAATTACCTAACTTTTCCAGATAGTAATCAACTAGTAAAAACATCAAGAAAATCAGAGTTGGTGTTGGAGCCATAACACAGAGTTGTCAATGGATAACTACTTGGCTTTGATTACTATCTGTTTTCAAAATTGTAAACTCCAATAAGCTTAAGTTCATTATTTTCCTAGTTAATTTATGGCTAAGATTTGTAAAAAATGCAATGTTGAGATGGACATTACATCTCTCAAAGTCAAAAGACGGGGAAACAAAACAAAAAACATACCGGCTGAATATTACTGTCCAAAATGTGACCATGCCGAATATGAAAAGAACTGAATTTTTCTATCTAAATCCTTAATTGAACAAAGATAATTGAAAAATTATTGAGTAATGAAAAATCAAAATCCCTAAAGGAACTAGAGAAAAGACTTGCTAGGCAAAGAAAACAGGCATCTGAGGATTTAATCAAAGCAAAACTAGACAAAAAAAACTTGGATTATGATACGATATCTATGATTCTTCAAGTTTTTGAGAAATCAAAGTTTCAATGGCATAAAGAACATTTTGATATTTTTGATTCAGAACCTGATAATTTCAGAGGCAAGGTACTACCAAAAAATAATAGAGAATGCGTCATGTTGGGAGTGCGATTGGGGACTATGAGGGCAAAGATAATTTACAATTTACAAAATATGAAACTCACAGAGAAACACCGCCAAGATGTTGATGATTTAATCTGGAATTTTATATGGTATTCATGGCAAGAAGCAAGAATAACTCATGATTTTAGAATTAAAGAAAAAACAGATTAGATTCTAAACTCACACCTGTACCAACTGGCACTAGAGAGATTGCAGTAATTTCCTAATATACTAGGTTTGACTTTGACAGCTATGAAATATTGCAATGATTGTTTAACTCCAATAAACCGTAATTCAGAAGAAGAATATTGTAGTTTATGTAAACGAGACAAAGAACAAACTCTAAACGCTTAAGTTGATAATTCCTCAAGAAAACTCATGGAAGAAGAGTATAGAAAAATTATGATTAAACAAAAAAAAGAATTTGAAGAATTTAAAAAGAAAGAAGGAGATTCTGATCTAATTTTCAATAAAAAAGACAACAAGGAAAAGAAATGAATCCAGTACTAATTATCGCAATTATAGTAATTTCTATTATTATAGCCACAGTATTTGCAGTTTTTTTCATCCAGTCAATGCCTCAGCAAAATCTTGAAGACATAGATGATGAGCAACGCAATGAAAACGCATGGCAATTACTGCAAAAAACATACCTGGACCAAGAGTGCAAGGAAAAATACATGGGCCAATCAGATGAACTGGAAAAATGTTTTGAGCGTGTAGAAGAAGAGCAAAGACTGAATCCTCCCATCAACCCCCAAGAATCTGAATTTGAACCAAATTGCTCAATTCAATGTCTTGTGTATGATCCTGTTTGTGGTGAGGATGGAATCACTTATGCCTGCGGTGTTGAAGATGCAGCATGTCATGGAGTTAAAATTGAACACAAAGGGAAATGCCTAGTTTCAACATTACCGTGATTAATAAAAACTCTTAAGTTCATACCATATGGAAAATATTTGTGAAGCCAGTAATTATTGCAGCACTGATTGTTGTGCCCTTTGTGCTATTCATTGCAGCTGCACTGGTATATCAATCACAAACTGGGACAGACATTGTTACTGGTGAAAAAAAAAGGAGTAGCAGCTGAGAAATGGGGAGAAGAAGAAATATCTAAAATTAAAAGCATTGTAGATAATCCACTTACAAATTGTGATCCATCATATCCTGCAGTATGCATTGAAAAATATCCACCAGACTTGAATTGTGATGATATTCGTTATTCTGATTTTATAGTATTGGGAAATGATCCTCATGGATTTGATGCTGACAAAGATGGAATTGGTTGTGAATCCTAGATTCTAAGATTCAATAAGCAGGATAATTTTAACAGTGAAAAATAAAATCATTGGAAAATTATTTTAATGGGAATTTTAGTGATTTATTCTATGAAAAGAATTGAAGCCATGATACCTAGTATGAGGAGAAGTGAAGTAGTGGATAGTATTCTAAAAGCAGGTGCAAAAGGAGTCACAGTAGCAGAAAACAGAGGTAAAGGTAATGCTGAAAGACCAATGGTAGGCGGAGCACGAGGAACTGCAAAATACATTGCAGATTATAATCGAATTGATACCCTGATTATTGTAGTAGATGATTCAAAAGTAGACTCTGTGGTGTCTGCAATTATGGATGTCGCTAATAGAGGAAATGATGGAGACGGGATGATTTTTGTATCTACAATTGATGCAGCATACAAAATAGGCACTAAAGAGAAAATATCTTCAATGAGTTAACATCCTCGGATTTTTATTTTTCTAAACTCTTTTTGAGAAGTCAGATTATGAAGAAAATTTGATTAATGTGTGCTTTTTTGAACATACTTTATTCTAAATAAGCGGATTTTCTTTTGATCTATAATTGGAAGAAGAAGAAGTTGAAAGAGCAGAATGGGAATGGCTCAAAAAAAGTAAATAGTTTCTAAACTCTAACAAGATTTAAGTCAATTAAACACGTTAATGTGCATATGAGTAAAACTAGCAAATCCAAATCACCACAAAAAAACAAGAACAACAAAACTATTCCTAAAAATCTAGAGAAAAAACAATATTTAGAATCTCTAGCTGAACTAAAACAATCCATAAAAGATAATTCTTAGACTCTGAAAATATACAATAAGCTCAAGTTTGTGATTCTTACAGACACTTTATGGCCGATGAGAAAAAAATGAAAATTATGTGTAAATGGTGCAATGTTTCTAAAACTTGTCATATTGTCAGTCAAGAAATCACAGATCATCAGGGAACATATGGAATAGACAGTGTCATGATGGCCAAAATCAAAATCCACAAACATTACAAAGGAAAAAATTATTGCAAAGGCTCAGATAGAACGATTACCGTTCCACTAGACAAGGCACTAAAAGATAATGAAAAAAACAAGGACTAGATTCTAAACTCCAATACGCTTAAGTTCAATATCATAGTTTTCCAATTAGGCGATATGAAATTCAAGTTTTCTGCCAATGACAAGGAATGGCATCAAACCTTGCTCAATACTTTTGAAAATATGCTGAAAATGAAAGTACAGCCTGTACTAGTCTATGACAGAAAGCATTTTTCAAATTATGTTTACAAAAATAGTCTCAAGCCTAGCGCAGTCTGGGCAGAATGCATAAAGGAATGCGGCACCATTTGGATAAATCCTCATTTGGCATCAGAGCCCAAAGTTGAAACGGTAAATACACTGTACCATGAATGTCTGCACATAAAATATCCTGAAAAGAGCGAATCAGAAATCAGAAAATTAGCTGACAAGATGATACCAGTAACAAAATCAATCACTTCTCAGAAAAAGAAATTCGATATCACACATACCCATTGATCTTACAATCTCAAGACAACAATAGGCTTAAGTTTGCAATTATTTTAAAAAAAATTATGAAATTAGAATCAATTAAAATTTTGGTAGGTGAAATTGACTACAAGCTTGGCCGTATAGAGTTCTTTAAGGAAAGACTAGAGAAATGGGAGGACAAAGAGGACAAAGAGTATGGACAGTCACAGAGAAGGCTTGCAAAATTAATTGATGAGACGACTAATCTCTTGCAAATTATGAAATTAGAAGAGTTGGATAATTTTAAAGAGTATGAAGAAGTTGCTAAAAAACTAGAACTATAATCTATAACTATAATCTTATTTTTTCTAATTGCGATTGTTTTTAGGTAAAAATGGAATTATAGAGCGTACAAACTCCATGACATTTTTAGTTTGGATGTATACAGTTCCAGGGCCAATAATTTCCATTACCAGTGCTTCTCCACCAAACAAAGTAGTCTTGTAAGAGCCATGCTTTGTTACTCTGTAACTTGCAGTTGAGCTTAATGCCACTAGCTGATAGTTATCAATTATCATCTTCTCTCCAGGGTTTAGTTTGGTTTCTAAAATACCACCCCATGCGTTGACAAAGATATCTCCATTTCCTACTGTCTTTAGCATGAACATGTTTGTTCCAAAGATTCCCTTTGTGAATCCCTGCCATTGAGTATCCAGCGTTAGCTCACCTGTAGAGCCAACATATGCACCTGATGAAACAATGAATTCTTCCTTTACATTGATCACCTGAATGTCTCCAAGCATGTTTCCAGTTAATCCTAGCTTGCAGTTGTCCTCTTGTGAGATGAATTCATTTACAAAAAATGATTCTCCACCTAATGCTGCTGCTTTGAGTGATTTGAAAAATCCGCCCTTTCGCATTTTAGTTTCAGTAATTATATCACCTCGGATGTAAACCATGGCAGCAGCTTCTGCTGTTACTTTTTCACCTTTGTTTAGTGTAAACTCGATTAGCCCCATTGGGTTTTTTAGAATTTCATATTCCAATGATTTGGTTTTCCAAATACTAGAAATTAAAAGTTTTTTTCAAAATTATACATATTTTTCATACAGTTCATTTAGCATAGAGATGATTTTCTGATTTTCATGGTCTCCCCAGGAATCAGACTTTATTCTGATGTGGATGTTTGCATCCTCTAGATTATTGACAACTTTGGGATACATCATGCCTATGAAGAATGATTTTTTATCCAAATGCATCTGCTCTGCCCTGTGCTGAAAGTAGGCAAACCATTCAGATTCCACATCTTGAAACGTTTCCAAAATTATTCCCTGAATTTTTTGCTCTGTTTCTTGATTCAATGGTATCCATCAGTGTAGAAATGATTTAGATCTTTCTGTAACTATGCAGAACTAGGCAGTTTTCTAATTTATCAATTATTTTCATAAACAAGGTAATATCCAAAAAGAAAATAGACTCAAAGAATACGTCATTTCATGGCAGACATCTTCACAAAGGAGAAAAGATCATGGGTCATGTCAAGAATCCGAGGAACCAACACAAAGATTGACCTGATGATGAGGGACTGGCTTGATGCGCTAGGATATGATTACACAATGTACCCGAAGATGTATGGCAATCCCGACTTTGTGTTAGAAAAACAAAAAATCGCAATATTCTGTGACGGGGACTTTTGGCACGGATACAACTATGAAAAGAAGAAAAGGCCTGCAAAAAAGTTCTGGCGGGAGAAAATAGAGCGTAACATGGCACGTGACAGAAAGATTTCAAGAAAACTGAGACGTGACGGCTATTCCGTTTTGAGATTCTGGGAGCATGACATTGAAAAACGCATGGATGTGTGTCTTAACAGGATCATTGGAAAATTATTTGAAAGAGATGTCTAGATTTTCTTTTTCAGATTTGCTACTTGCTTTTCTAGTGATGTGATTCTTTTTTAAATTAGTCGCATTTCTCGTACGTTCTTTCTTGCGCTATATGTCAAGTTCCACATCTCTTGATTCTCTCATAGGATATTGTCACTTAGGTTCAATGCTCTAAAAAATAAAAATAAAAAAAGAGTTAGTTAGCAGGAACTACAATTCCTCTATCTATCATCTTAAGTGCAGTATCTGCGTGCAAACACATTGCCACACCGTTCGATGCTTTCATTACAAGGCTGTATCCTTCACGACATTCTACTTCTGCAGAATCAATTCCTGCAGTCATTTGTGTACGTGGGGAAATCCATGCTAGTTGCATGCTCTTTGCCTTTTCAATGAATTCTTCTCTAAGTTGTTGTTTTTGCTCGTCAGATAATTCAGATGATTTATCGCGGAGTTCTGCCTTGTAGGCCTTCATCTCTGCTAGTCTTTCATGAACATCAGATTTGCGTTCATCAGACATTTTGTACTTCATCTTTAACATGTGATCTTTGTATTTCATCTTGATTTCAGAACGTTTCTTGTCAGAATCTTCTCCGAATTTTGATTCGAATTTCATCTTGATTTCATCGCGTCTTTCATCAGAGATATCACGTTTGTCCATTATCATGGCCTTTAGACGGTCAGATTTCTCAGAGAACTTCTCCATTTTATCAGAAACTTTCTCTTTGATATCATCATGATGCTTCATCTTGTAGTCTTCTCGCTCTGCAGGTGTCATGTCACACCACTTGGATGCCTTTTTAACAAACTCTGCATCAAATGTACTTGCAGTTAGTTCTGCATCAGTTAATTTGCAGAATCGCTCATAGTCCATGTGGTCTGTCATCTTGTCATGCATAGAGTCTTTCATGTGATCCATCATTACATCCATCATCTCCATCATTCTATCTCTGAAAGAATCTTGTTCGTCTTCAGACATTTCACAATATCGTAAATGGTCTGCTCTTAGATCATCAGGAAGATCATCGTGCATTGCGAGTTTTTCTGCTCTTTTCTCAGCAGTCAAATCACAAAACATTGCTAAACGATCTTTGAGATTTCCAGGACCTTTATCAGAATATTCGTCTGAATATTCTCTGAGTTCCATTCGGATTTTGTCTCCGTGCTCTTCGATTAATTCATCGATTGCATCTTGCTCATCTTCTGATAAATCACAATAGTTTGCAAGTCTCTCATTAAATGGTGCAAGTCTTGGATGCTCTGACAAAAATTTACGTTTGTCTGCATCATTTAGCAGGCAGTATCTATCAAGCAAGTCATCAAGATCAAATTCGTCATCTTCGTATCTGTCGTCGTCTATGTCTGAATCGTCATCATCAGTATTTGTAAAGACTTTACCGTCTTCGGTCATGCATTTTTCTGGGAATGATTCCATTACATCATATCCAGCTTCAACACAGTCTTCAAAATCTTCAATGATGTCATCAGAGTCGTCTGTTTCATCGTAAACATCTGTTTCTAGATATATTGCATCAATGACTGATTCGAGTGATTCTTCACGATCATCCTCATCTTCAATATTACAGACGGCTGCAAGTTTTTCTGCATACTCATCTAGGTCATATTTTGATAGAATGTCGCTTTGTTCATCAACAGTCATTTCACAAAAGTCTTCTAGAATATCATCAATGTCATCTGATTCAGCAAAAGCTGTGTTTCCAGCAGTAACGCCAGTAAACATAATCAGTGAAAGAACAACGCTTAGAAGTTGTGTACTTTTCATTGTCAACCTTTGATCGAGGATCATATAAAGAAAGACGAATGATCATGTGGTAATCGTTATATGCAATAATGTCCGATTTGATCAGTTTTAGCCTGAGCCATTTCACACTCATAGAATATGCAGGGATAGCAGGTAAAATTTGGCACTAGAATGATTTGTTGGTGCTGATTATATGCAATTGCACCTAATGTATATCATGATCTTTGCAGGATTGAAATAATTTTGAGAGAGAAATTAGAGCCTCTAGTCGTTTTTGGAATCATGGCAGGAGTGCTACTGCCTGCAAGATTACTCTTTGTAGAGTTTGTATCAGATAACTGGCTAGGATCAGTTGGGGTAATCTCTGCGATTTCAATTGCAATTATAATTTTAGCCAAGAAAGAGAAACTGGGATTCTTTGGTCCAATGTTTGAGAGACAGTTATACAAATTTCAAAAAGGCAAGCGTGGAATTATAATATTTGGCGAATCTGTATTTTTGCTATTGGTTTTAGGTTCGATGATATTTGCAATAGAGATGGGAAATACAGCATACTCTGATTACAAGACAGGCAACATCAAAAATGCATCAATGCCGCAAACAGAAGAGCAGATTATACACCAGGCAAAAGAATTCAAGGCAGAAGAGTGGTTTGCAGGATTTTTAATGATACCTGCTGCATTTCTAACACAGTTTCCTCTGATGAGTGCAACCATAGCATCAATTGATGAGACACTAGACGGATGGCTAATGCACTTTTACACAGTAGGTTTTGTAGAGTATGTAGAAATATTAGGAATATTGATCTTTTACAAAATATCACTACACAGGAAAATTGCATCGCCAATTACATCTGCAATTTATGAAAAAGCAGCAGTATAAAATGAACAAAAGATAAGTGAGTAGTAATTTCTTTTATAGAAAAATTCCCAATCATGCCATGTTCACACAAGAAGATGATGATTTTGTTGAAAAACTATGCGATTGGGCATCTCAAGTAGGGATTAATCTTGATAGATACTATGAAGATTAGAAAAACCAAGACTAGTTCAATGAACTATCTATCATGCTTTTGATATAATTCTTTTAAAGATTACCACTTTTTGCAATGTCTTGACATTTTTTAAAGTGTATTTTTTGAACACACATTTTGTTAAGTAGAAAAATTACAAGATACATCATGAAATATATCGGAACAACTAAACTTGAGCACGGAATAGTAATGCACTATCAAAATAATTGTGGCAACATAGAGTCACATTTTATTGAAAATAATTCATAAAAAATGCAAGCGTGCAAAAAGTACATACGTAGAATGAATCAGCAAGGGACATGGATACATTTGATGCTATCAAAGAGCGTCGTTCTGTAAAGCATTATGATTCCAATCACAAATTCTCTGATGATGAGATAAACAAGTTAATGTCATTAGCAGTTTTATCTCCAACTTCATTTAACATGCAAAACTGGAGATTCATTCTAGTCAAAGATCCCAATATTAGAAAACAAATTCGTGCAGCAGCATGGGACCAAGCCCAAGTTACTGATTCATCATTGCTCATTGTAATTTGCGCCGATTTGAAATCATGGAAGGATAATCCTTCTCAATACTGGATAAATGCACCAAAAGAAGCTCAAGACTTTCTAGTCTCTGCAATGGGGCCGTTTTACGAAGGAAAGGAGCAGTTGCAAAGAGATGAGGCAATGCGTTCTTGTGGAATTGCAGCTCAGACAATAATGCTCGCAGCAAAATCAGCGGGGTATGATTCAAACCCAATGATAGGATTTGATCCTGACAAGGTAGCAGAGATCATCAAACTTCCAGAGAACCACATAATATCCATGCTAATGGCAATAGGAAAGCAGACACAGACTGCAATGCCAAGAGGAGGGCAATTACCACTTGAGAAAATTGTTTTTACGGACAAATTTTCATAAAATTAGTAATAGAGAATGGCAAAAACTCCCCTTTACAGTGACAAGCACATCATAATTTTTGAAGATAGATTACGCTTCAAATCCTGGGCACTGCCCTGGGGCAAAAAAGACGTAATGGTTTCCCACATCAAAAAAGTTTCAGAGAGAAAAATAGGATTGTTTTCAGGCAGATTGCGAGTATCAGGATCTGGCAACTTTAGAGATTGGTTTCATTTTGATGCTGCAAGACTGAGAAAAAGCAAAGCAATCGTTTTGGAAACAAATTATAAAATTTACAAAAGATTGTGGATCACCCCTGAGAGACACAGTGCCGCATTTAATATTTTAAAGAAACTTGTTTGATTTGAGACAATGGCTAGTTCTAGTTTAAAATCAATTGGTACACTAAACAAAAAGATTGCAATCTGCAAAAAATGTCCAAGACTGTCAGAGTACATCAGAGATGTTGCAAAAAACAAAGTAAGAAGATTCAAAGAAGAAAAATACTATGGCAAGCCATTATCAGGGTTCGGAGATGTTAATGCAAAATTACTAATCGTCGGGTTAGCGCCAGCAGCTCATGGTGGAAACAGAACAGGCAGAATGTTTACAGGCGATTCATCAGGTGATTGGCTATTCAAAGTAATGCACAAGCATGGATTTGCATCAATTCCAACCAGTCAAACTGCAGATGATGGATTAATTTTAAAAAATGCATACATTACTGCAGCAGTAAGATGTGCACCACCGCAAAACAAACCAACAAGAGAAGAGATGGACACATGCTTTAGTTATTTAGAGCAGGAAAAAGAAATTCTAAAAAATATTACAATCATACTGTGTCTTGGAAAAATAGCGTATGATGCCACTTGCAAATTATACAAAGTCAAACCAGAAAAATTCGGTCATAACATATTATTCTCTTATGAGAATTTCAAAATTTTGACATCTTACCATCCATCAAAACAAAACACACAGACAGGCAGACTCAGCTGGAATCAGTGGTCTGCAGTGTTTGCAAAAGCCAAGAAATTGATAAAATAATCAATTTTTTAGATGATATACTTACATAGCAATTTTAAAAATATCAGATAAAGGGAAATTGCGAACTAGAACAATTACAATCATAGGATTTGCGATATTATTTTCAATTTTCATAACATCCAGTATTTTTCAGTGGCAATGCACCCAAGAGATGAAAGGAGTTTCAGAATACCACAGATTCATGAGCATTCCAGCCCTTACAACACTAGGTGAAATAAAAATAAATTTTCAAAACATACACATCAATAGCATTCAAACAGTTCAGGGGGTTTCACTTGAGCATACAGATGAGAAACATGGCGCGTATCAAGAATTAAGAGAAAAGTACGATGATAGTGTTACAAAATATGATTCTCTGACATATTCTAAAAATTCAAGAGGAGAATTTTTGGCACCAGACATGATGCAGCAGAAAATGCAAGATTATATCAAAACATATCAAGAAATCATTCAGAAAAACGACATAGTTCTTGAGAAATTTCACAATAATGAGATTTCAGAAAGCAAAGCAGTCTCAGGTTTAGCATCAATTGAAATAGAGTTTCACAAATTAATTGAAAAGAATTCAGAGATGGAGATTTTAGGAATCGAAGAGATCCAAAACAAAATCACATCAATTGAAGAGGAGATGCAAACAGTATTTCTCATATCCACAATAGTTTCAATAGTTTCTATAATTGTATTAATTATTGTAATAACACAGTTCGTATCAAAACCCATTTCAAATTTGGTAGAAGTGACAAGGGAGATCTCAAAGGGTGAATTCACTAACGTAACTAAAAATTCAAGCAACTCAGATGTAAATGATATCATGGTTGCATTGAATCAAATGTCAAAAGAACTTGAAAATTATAAATCAAAAATTTTAATGCAAGAAAAATTATCATCTATTGGCGAACTTGCATCTCGTCTTGCACATGATATCAAGAATCCATTAACTGTAATCAAAGTGACTTTAGATCTGCTAAAGGCCAAGAACCAAAATTTATCTGCTGAAGAAATTAAAAAATTCGAAAGAGTAGATGATGCAATGTATAGAATCACACATCAGATAGACAACGTGCTTGATTTTGTCAAGGGAAGACCAATGAAATTTGTAAAACACCCAATTAAAAAAATACTAGATTCTGTAATTGATGATTTGCCAAAATCAAATAAAATTAGTCTAGAGATTATTTCTGAAAATTCAGAAATAGCATGTGATTTTGAAGCAATGAAAGTAGCCTTGATTAATCTAATAATTAATGCCATGCAAGCAATAGAAGATGAAGGAAAGATCAAGATCACTTCAAAAATCAGAGAAGACAAAGTGATTATTCAGATTGAAGACAGCGGTCCTGGAGTTTCAAAAGAGATACTAGAAAAAATCTTCGACCCACTATACACTACAAAACAAGAAGGGACAGGATTAGGACTGGCAAGTTGTAAATCAATCATAGAACAACATCACGGAAAAATATCTGTGAAAAACAATCCCACTAGATTCATAATTGAACTTCCTGCAAATATTGAAGAATAAATGGAAGACAGAAGTTTTCTAAGGGTTATCCTTTACAATGCCAAGCAGTAAGCTTTGACATGTAACACGACAATAGGATATTGTGCTTTGAATACCCCAATGTTCTGTCTTCATTATCATTAGATGATAATTGATAATAAAGCAGATCAACAATATCATGTAAAGATGTATGTTTTTTATGATATATTCAAATGAATTTTAAGAATTCTCCTAGAACACTTTAAATTTTATTTTTACTCAGTATGCATGACGAGGACTATCATACCTGCTGAGATTCAGAGGAGAAACTTTGAGGAAGTGGGCAGATAGGAAAAAGGAAACACGAAAAAGATTCAAGTATCTAAAATTCGTCAGTTTTCTGCTACAACCTCGTTTCTTATTTGGTTTTAGATTCTAAACAAACGGATATACGAATTGTATTCCATCAAATATTGGATCATAATGGACTCTGCATATAACCAGAACGTAGAATTCATCAGTATGATCTAAATACTAAATTCACATTATCATATCAAGTTGGAGCTCTCACCAAATAACTAATCGTTGTTGGTCTTAAGTTCCATTTTTTTCATAATCAGTCAAGCCTTAATTATAAATAAAATACATCCAAAACATTGAAAGAATTTGTTCTAGCGATATTATTTTTCATCATTCCCTTAGCATATGCCCAAGACTATCCAGAATATGGTGTAAGTGTTGAGACAGTTGCTGAAAATCTCACAATCCCATGGAGTATTGATTGGACACCTAATGGAGACATTTTATTTACTGAAAGAAATGGCAATCTAAGAATTATTCAAGATGGTCAATTGCTAGAAAAACCATTGCTATCACTGGATGTAGGTGGAGTTGAGGGAGGAATGCTAGGATTGGCAGTTGATCCTAATTTTGAGGAGAATAATTTCACCTACATCTATTATACTTACAATGAATTTTTAACAACTACAAACAAGCTTGTCAGATTTCAATTAACAGACAATACATTAACTGAAGAGAAAACATTGCTTGATGGAATTCCTGGAGGACCATTCCATGATGGAGGA
Organism: uncultured Nitrosopumilaceae archaeon; assembly: GCA_942490965.1. Taxonomy (GTDB): domain Archaea; phylum Thermoproteota; class Nitrososphaeria; order Nitrososphaerales; family Nitrosopumilaceae; genus Nitrosopumilus. Next base: position 38,361 of record CALNZF010000022.1, read on the forward strand.
AGAATTCAATTCGGACCAGATGGAAAACTTTACGTCACAACTGGTGAAGCAGCAAACCCATCTTTGGCCCAAGATCTAAATTCACTCGGAGGAAAAATTCTTAGAATTAATTCTGATGGAACAATTCCAGAAGATAATCCTTGGAAAGATTCTGCAATTTTTTCAATAGGGCATAGAAATCCTCAAGGGATAGACTGGGATGAATCAGGAAATATGGTTGCAACAGAGCATGGACCATCTGGATGGAGAGGGATAGCACATGACGAAATAAATGTGATAATTCCAGGCACAAACTATGGATGGCCTGACATTATTGGGGATGAAACCAAAGAAGGTTTGCAAAACCCTATTTTACATACAGGTGATGACACATGGGCTCCATCAGGTGTAGAGTTTTACTATGGAGATAAAATTCCAGACTGGACTGGAAAATATTTTGTTGCAACATTAAGGGGAAGTCACTTGCATGTAATCGATTTTGATTTGCAAAACAATACTGTTCTGCATCATGAAAAACTATTCCAAGATGAATTCGGACGATTACGAGATGTAACAACAGGTCCTGACGGATACCTGTACATACTAACAAGCAATCAAGACGGAAGAGGATCACCCAGTTCTAATGACGATAGAATTCTCAGAATCATTCCATTAGATGGAATTGAGGATAAAGATACCACGATGATTCCAGATTGGGTAAGAAGCATTGCAAAATGGTGGTCTTTGACACAAATTTCAGATGATGATTTTGCAACAACATTGCAATATCTAATTGAAGAAAAAATCATTACCATCAATGAAGGAACTATTGCAGAGGGAGAATCAGAACCTAACTTGCCATCATGGTTAAGAAAAAATGCAGGGTGGTGGAGTCAAGGATTGTTATCTGATGATGAATTTGCAAAGAGCATTCAATGGATGATAAATAATGGATTTATCAAAAGATAGTTTTGATCGCATGCAATTAGCAGCATTTGAGATTTAGCATCTACTTTTTATCTCATAATTGCATACAGAATATAGAAAGCTGACACAATTTCCTATTGTCTGAATGCAGGTGATTGTTTACCGGTCTGAGCATACAGCAGGACTGCGTAAAGGTTATTCCGCGATAGTCAGCTTTCAAATTTTTAAAATGGAATCATTTGAAGAAGCATAGTGAATATCAAAATTGGTTGTACTGGATGGAGCTATCAAGGATGGTCCGGCACATTTTATCCAAGAAACCTAAAGAGTTCAGAATGGCTCAAATATTATTCTCAGATCTTTGAGATTACAGAAATAAACTCTACATTTTACAGGATTCCTGCACAAGAAATTGTTCGACGATGGAATGCAGACACTCCAAGACATTTTAGATTTACAGCAAAATTCCCATCAATTATTACGCATGAAAAGAGACTAGACAGGGCAAATTCAGAGGTTTTTTCATTCTTAGCATCACTGGCTCCAATTCATGAAAAGATTTCAGCACTAGTTTTGCAGCTGCCACCATCATTATCATTTGAAGAGGCAAAACCAAGACTGCAGGAATTATTTGAACTGCTTCCAGATGATTTTCCATATCCAATAGAAGGCAGACATGAATCATGGTTTACAGAGGATGCGATTGCATATCTTAAACAGCATAAACACTGTCTTGTATGGAACGAAGTTTCCGGAGTGAACAATCCAATGCCAATCACATCAGACTATCTGTATGTCAGATTGATCGGTGATCGTTCCATTCCAGATTCAGAGTTTGGCAAAGTTACAAAAAATAAAGATGAATTGATTGCAAGTTGGGCAAAAAAACTCCAAGGGATCAAAGACATTCCAAATGCAATGGTAATGGCAAACAATCACTTTGAAGGGTTTGGCCCTCACACTGCAAACTCTTTGAGGATGCAATTAGGAATGCGGGAATTGATTTGGGAAGAAAAGAAACAGAAAACTCTAGGCAGTTTTTAAAAACAGAAGTTTCTCATCACTAGGGAATGATCGCACTAGTGCTAAGACCGACAGCTTCGCCAAAATAATATCCAGATAAGATAGTTCCAGTAGACCAAACACATGAACCTGCAAAAGTGTATGCCACAAATTTTGGAATTCTCATTTTAAGTAATCCAGCAGGAACTGAGATCATCTCCCTCATCACAGGAACCATCCTTCCCAAAAATACTGCCTTGTCGCCATATTTTTCAAACCAAATTTCTACTCGTTCTAATTTTTTTTCATTTACTTTGACATATTTCAAGTAACGAAGTAAAACTACACGTCCTAGTTTTAATGCAATAAGATAGATTGCAGATGTTCCAATTGTTGCACCCATTCCCCCAAGTATGATCATTGGAATTAATCCCAACAAAGTTATTCCTTGCTGTGATGCAAGAAATCCAGCTGTTGGAAATATTGCCAATGTGGGAATAGGCGGAATAATAGTCTCAAGCAATGCAGCTAGGAATATCCCTTCATAGAGATGATCGCCTAAGAATTCTGCAATCCATATCAAAAAAGAATCAAATGGTTCCATTTGCTTCTGAGAAAGAAATCACACTAAATTACCTTACGAGTAAAAACTACAACTCATCAGTCACATTTTATACAAAAATCAAGGCTTGAGAAAGACCTTCAAGGTATCAGGTTTCTTTGCATGCTTGATAGCTTCTGAAAAATTTTCCAATGGAAATGTAGAATCAATCATGGAATCAACTGAAACAATTCCAGATGCCAGTGCATCTATTGCAGGTTTGAATAGTCCGCAGCGAGAACCAATCAAGGTAATTTCATTGACAACTGTCGGAGTCAAGTCCAGATTTTCCCGTGATGCAATAGTTGATTTCAGTATTACAGTCCCACGAGGTTTGATCAATTTCATAGTGTCTGCAAATCCAGAATTACTTCCAGTAGCTTCTACTACCAAATCAAAAGATTGCTCATCAGATGGTTCTATGCCGATTTTAATTTTAACTCCACTATTTACCAAACTCTCAAGCTTACTTGCGTGTTTACCAAAGCATGTCAAATTGGGGCATGTCAATTTTAAAACCTGAATAATTAATTGAGCTAATCGCCCATCACCAACTACAGCTACACTCCATTGCGGTTGCAATGTTACCTGTTCTTTAATCTCAAATGCAGCAGCGTAGTGGTTCAACAAATACAGCTTGCTCATCAGTCACACTATCAGGAATTACATGCAGATTTTTTTCAGGCAATGAAAGAAATTCAGCAAATGCGCCATCTCGTTTTAAAATTCCAAGTACTGTTCTGTTGGGACAATGTCTGGCCATTCCTCGCTCACAGGACTCACATGTCCCACATCCAGCATTGATCTCACCTACAACTCGTTTTCCAACCAAATCAGGGTTATCAGATTTCTCCACAGTTCCTACAAATTCATGACCCAAAATTCCATCATATGCCATATAGCCATCTAGAATTTCCAAGTCGGTTCCACAAATTCCAGCCAAATTTACTCTAACTAGTACCTCTCCAGGTTTTGGATCAGTATAGTCATCATGATAGATCATATTTTTTCCATCAAAGAAAGTTGCCTTCATAAAAAGATCAATGTTGCATTCTAATTTTAAAATACTGGAATTTTAAAAAAATAAAAGCTTATTTCCAAATAATTTAATGATTATACATGCCAAGAATTTCTCATTTTGATATTCCAGTTGACGATCCAGAAAGGGCACAAAAGTTCTACGGCGATGTATTTGATTGGAAATTTGAGAAATGGGATGGACCAGTGGATTACTGGATGGCAAAGACTGGAACAGAGGAACCAGGGATTGATGGAGGCCTCTCAAAAAGAATACCTGGACAGATGGGAATGACAAATACAATTAATGTTCCATCAATTGATGAATTTACAAAAAAAATTATTAAGAATGGAGGGCATTTGCTCATTCCAAAAATGGCAATTCTAAAAGTGGGATGGTTTGCACAATGTGCAGATACTGAAGGCAACATGTTTGGCATTATAGAATTAGATGAGAAAGCAAAATGAGACCAACTAAATTAATAATCAGATAGAATACAAATCTTCAATTGAGTTACAAGTTTTTAGATCATGCAACGGATGCCATTATCGAGGTTACAGCTAAAGATCTTAAAGAAGCATTTGCAGTAGCAGCTGAGGCAGAAATTAATCTAACACTAGACCAAGACAAGGTTGAAGAAAAAGGACAGATGAAGTTCTCAGCAAACGGAAAAGACTTGCATTATCTTTTGTTTAGCTGGCTAGAAGAGATACCATTTATTCTAATTACTGAAGGATTTGCAATCAAAAGACTCGAATTTGATATTGAAGAAAATAACGGATACAAAATCAATGCAATAGCATATGGAGAGACATTAGATGTGAAAAAGCATAATTTCAAAGTAGAAATCAAGGCCCCAACATTTTACGATATGAAAATCAGAGAAAATGATGATGGCGTCTACATGCGATTCTTGTTAGATCTCTAAATATGGTGAATAATTCTTCTCAATTCTCTAGAACAAATTATACGTGTTTTTTAAAAGACTTGGCTGTAAAGACACTATCGTGAGAACAAATCTAGGACTATTTGCAGTATTTTCATTAATTATTCTAATGATTGTACCTGTTCATGCTGAAGTGACAGAAGTATCCCTTGGAAAAAATTTCTATACAGTTGATGAAAAAATAATATTTTCAGGTAGTGAAAATGAAGGTAGCGTATTAGTAAATGTAGTAGTAAAAGATCCTAATGGAAAATCAAAATTATTGGGAGGTTTTTCTGATCCTGAAGGAGTGTTTGAAACAATCCCACAGTCAGTAGAAAATATTTTTTCTGCAATTGGAACTTACAATGCAACAGCATTTGTAGATAAAATTGAGAATGGGACTAGTTTTCTTTTAGAATTTGATGGGGAGAAAGTATTCGAAGTTCCTGATGTTGTCTTAGAGATAAATGCAATCTCAGATAAAACAGTTGAGGTTGAAAAGACAATTACATTTACAGCTAGTCTTATTGATAATTCAATTCAAAATGCAGCATATAGTTTAAAGAATGCACCAACAGGTGCTACAATTGATTCAAGTACAGGGAAATTTGTTTGGACTCCATCAAAATCTCACGGGAATATTCAGGATGTAAATTATAATTTTGACATCATAGTAAAAGCAGGAAGTCAGGAAGATAAAGAAAACATTACAATTACAGTAAAGCAAGCATATGTAGAACCAGTAAAAAATCCTGAACCAAAAGCAGAGCCAGAACCAGTTGTTGAAGAACCGAAAGAGTCAGGGATTGCACCATTTGTTGATCCAAACTTGGATCCACAATACTATGTTGACAGGTATAACAATGAGGCAACCTACAAGAAATGGTTTGATGAGAACTTTGCAGAGTATGATTCCATTTATCAAGCAGTTGGATTAGAAGAGCCAGTTACATTAGCACCATTTGTTGATAAAACAAAAGATCCGCAGAGCTATGTTGACAGGTATAACAATGAGGCAACCTACAAGAAATGGTTTGATGAGAACTTTGCAGAGTATGATTCCATTTATCAAGCAGTTGGATTAGAAGAGCCAGTTACATTAGCACCATTTGTTGATCCAAACTTGGATCCACAATACTATGTTGACAGGTATAACAAGGAAACAACCTACAAGAAATGGTTTGATGAGAACTTTGCAGAGTATGATTCCATTTATCAAGCAGTTGGATTAGAAGAGCCAGAAATTATTGAACAAGAATATGGAGAATGTGGGGAAGGAACTGATCTAGTTAATGGAATGTGTGTAATTGTAGATAATTCTGAAGGCGGTGGCTGTCTTATTGCTACTGCAACATATGGTTCTGAAATGGCACCACAAGTTCAATTCCTAAGAGAGATCAGAGACAACCAGTTGATGAGTACAGAATCTGGAATGTCATTTATGAGCGGATTTAACCAACTGTACTATTCATTTTCACCAACAATTGCCGATTTGGAGAGAGAAAACCCTCTTTTCAAAGAAGCTGTGAAACTTTCAATCACACCACTACTATCTTCACTATCTGTAATGTCATATGCAGAAACAGATTCTGAAGTGATGGGATACGGAATTGGTGTGATATTGATGAATTTGGGAATGTATGTCGGAATACCGGCAATAATAATTTTCAAAACCAGAAAATATATCAAAATCTAAATTTTCAGACAGGGTAAACCTCAATTGATCTAATGGGTAGTGAAATTTATTATCTGATTATTTAACTTTGGATAATGAACACTAGTCATCCTTTGAAAAATAAAATAATTTTTAGTCTATTATTCACACTTTGTATCGCATCTATCCAATTTGCATATGCTGAGCCTGAATTTTCTTTTGAATTTGGCACATCTGGAACAGGAAACGGTCAGCTAAACAACCCTACAGACGTGATATTAGATAAAAATGGAAAAAACATCTACGTTGTAGATAGCAACAATGACAGAATTAGTGTCTTTGAGGATGATGGAGATTTTGATTTTAATTATGGAACATTTTGTGACATTGCAGTAATTCAAAATTGTAATGATAATGCAGATGGGGCAGATGATGATGGAGACGGGCAATTTGAAAATCCAATCAGTATTGCAAGGGATGCATTAGGGAAATTTTTAGTAGTGGATTCTGATAATCAGCGAGTTCAAATCTTTGATGATGATGGAGAATTCCAATCAAAATTCGGTTCATCAAATAGTGCATTAGATGAGTATCTGGGCTCTGCTAAAGGAATCGTAATTCAAGAATCAACAAGGGAAATTCTCGTCTCAAATATTGAAACAGATTCAATATCAGTGTTTGATTCAACAGGAGATTTTATGTTTGAATTTGATTCCTTTAATGGAAATGATGATTTTAAAAATCCAACAAATATGATCATCGATAATTCAAATCAAATTCTATATGTTTCAGATTCTGGAAACGACAGAATAGTAATTTTCGAACTAGTTACTGGCACTACTTGTCCTAGTGGAACAGATGAAGCAGTAGATGGAGTATGTTTTGTTGAAGAATTTGGAACTACAGGTACAGATGATGGAGAATTTGATGATCCAGCCGGACTTGCATATGATACAGCAAATGATTTGTTATATGTTGCAGATTCAGATAATGATAGAATTCAAGTGTTTGAGATAGTTGATGGAAACACTTGTCCTAGTGGAACAGATGAGATAATTAATGGAGTATGTTTTGTTGAAGAATTTGGCACATCTGGAACAGGGGATGGTCAATTTGACACACCGATTGGAATCGCACTTGATACAATTAATGATTTGTTGGTAGTTGCAGATTCAGATAATGATAGAATTCAAGTGTTTGAACTTAATTCGGGACCAGTAGTTTTACTTCCTAGCAAACCTGATAATCTTAAAGCATCACCTGTTTCTCCAACTTCAATAATACTTTCATGGTCAGAGCCAGACATGGCAGGAAATGTCCCTGCAATTACAGGTTACAAGATAGAATACAAAATTGGCTCAAATGATTACATTCCAATTACAGAAAACACAGCAAGTAAAACCACATCATTTATTCATCAAGGATTAGATTCAGATGAAACTTATTCTTATCGCGTCTACTCAATAAATTCAGCAGGTACAAGTGTTTCATCACCTGTTACATCAATTAAACCGCAACATACAACAACACCAACTGCATTAACTGCTACTGCAATTTCACCTAATCAAATCAAACTTTCTTGGTTGCCACCATCAGAAACATTTGGACAAACAATTAGTGGTTATAAAATTCTACGAGAAATTAATACGGGAATATATGATGACACTATAGGAAGTACAAATGCAGGAACTACAAAATTTACCGTATCTAATTTACAAACTGACAAGACATACACGTATGCAGTAAGTGCAAACATCGGATATGGTTCCACAGGTGAATCACCATCAGCATCAGCTACTCCACGAGAAGATTCAGTCAATGTAGTAGATGATCCAATTACATCAACTGCAGTTCAAATGGCAAAACCATCACCACCGATAAAATTAACTGCGTCAGTTGTTTCACCAACTCAAATTAACCTAGCATGGAGTCCTCCAGTAGAGGATGGAAATACTCCAATCACAGGTTACAAAGTCGAAGTAAAAAGAGACAGCAATCCTTACACAACACTAGTTGCAGATACAGAAAGTACTGGAAGAACATATTCTCATACGAATCTTATAACAAATTCAAAGTACACATACAAAGTTTCAGCAATCAATATTGTAGGAACAAGTAATACATCAAACGAATTTTCTGCTACTCCAAAGTCAACTAATATCGAAATTAGTCCATTAGGCAAGTTAAACATCGATGAAGGCAAATTATTGCTATTTACAGTCAAGCTTTTAGATAATTCAGTCAGTAATGTGGTGTTTAGTTTGGACAAGAACCCACCAGCAGGTGCTAAAATCATATCAAACACAGGAGTATTTTCATGGACACCAACAAGTTCTGATGGCGGAAAAACATACACCATAGATATCGTTGCAAAAAAAGACGGAATTGAGGATAGAGAAACAGTAACCATAACTGTAAACGATGCAATTACAAGTTCACAACCAGAACCAGTGGAAGAACCAAAAGAGTCAGGAATTGCATCCTTTGTTGATGAAACAAAAGATCCGCAGAGCTATGTTGACAGATACAATAACGAGGCAACATACAAGAAATGGTTTGATGAGAACTTTGCAGAGTATGATTCCATCTATCAGGCGGTTGGATTAGAAGAGCCATTACTTATTCCAGCATCCTTTGTTGATGAAACAAAAGATCCGCAGAGCTATGTTGACAGATACAATAACGAGGCAACATACAAGAAATGGTTTGATGAGAACTTTGCAGAGTATGATTCCATCTATCAGGCGGTTGGATTAGAAGAGCCAGTTGTTAAAGAGAAAAAGTTTGGTATTTGTGGTACTGGGACAAAACTAATCGATGGAGTATGCACAATTGTGGAGAAACCATCAGTAAAGCCTTGGTGGCAATTCTGGTGATAAATTAAAAGCTAAGTTTTAATCACAATAGTTTTTTTAGTAAACAATGGGTAAACTTGGTAGAAATCTTAGAATTTGTGGAGAATGTGGAATTGCATATACTTCAGTTAGCTTTACTAGATATATTGATCAGTGCCCAATTTGTAAATCTAGAAGATTTGAATCAATTCCAGTAAAATCTATAGATGAACAGAAACAATCCTCAACATAGATTTTTTAGTAGAACTGAATTTTTAAGAACATTGTCTGAAGATCCAGAAATTGCAAAAATTATGCAAAAAAAGATGGAAGAGATGCTCAAACCAAAACCAGAGGCCAAAATTGAGCCTGGAATCATTGATTTGAATGACTCTAATTTTGATCAAATAATATCTGCTGAGAATCCAACTCTGGTTGATTTTTGGGCAGAATGGTGTGGCCCATGCAAATCAATGCATCCAATATTTGAGAGTCTCTCAAAGACATATCCAAATGTGAAATTTGCTCGAGTCAATGTAGATAATAATCAAAACATATCAATGAAGTTTGCAGTGCAATCAATTCCCACATTTATCATGTTAAAGTCAGGACAAATAGTAGATAAAATGATGGGAGCAGTAGGTGCACCTGGAATTCATATGATTTGTAAAAAACATTCCAAATAAGACATTTTTTTGTAGTTCAAATTGCACAACTAACGATATTTCTTTAAATTTTTTCATAGTAATGTGATGAAAAAGGCGGGAAAGATTGATTTGGACAAGCAGGCATTATCTGAACTTGCATGTGAGGATGCAATAATTTCAGACAAGCAAAGGTTTGGAAGAGTATACGAAATATCATTTACCGCAGATGATGGTAATGGTGGTTCATGTACAGGTTCTGTAACAGTTGGTGTCCCACACGACAAAAAAGACACTCCAGAAAATAGCGGAACCATATACGACTCTACAGTAGAATAAACAATCTACTTTTCTTTTTTATTTTTTTAATCTAGTAACCGTATACGGGTTCAATCTCTCTTTGAATTCTTACAATGTCGTTGAACACTTCTTGCTCCTCACTAGATAGCTTGTGCATGAATTTCTGGAGAATTTGTTTTGCCTCGTGTGATGGTGGGAATGTATAGTATACTTCTTCCTCAAAGATTTGTCTGCCAATTGTGACATCTTTTACAGAACATGCCACCTCGTCTCCTGCTTTTGCAGAAGAGACGGTTTTTTTGTCCAGTTGCAGTTGGTGAATGTACCCTACTTTGTGTCCTGCCATATTCATAAATGGGATTTTGTGTTTTAGATTTCCAACATCGACACGAACGCCAAATACTGCAGGATTGTTATTTCTAAACACCATTCCTTTCATGAATGAGAATTTCGATATGGGTGTCAGCTCTGCAAACATTGCATCTTCTTCATTTGCAGAGTCTTCCTCAACCCAGGCGTTATAGTTGTCAATCAAACTGTAAATCACTTTGTCCTCAAATAATTTGATGTGACTTGTTTCTGATTCATCTTGCGCATCTTCTAACAATTTGACATTGAATGCCAAAACAACTCCCAGATGTCGGTCTTTTTCTTTGATAGCTTTGGCTTCAATTACATCTCGTCTAGTTACAGGGCCAATGTCAGCTTTTGCAACAGGGACTTGAGAGCGCTTTAGCATCTCAATTATGGCCTCAAGTGAGCCTATGGTATCGCATTTTAGAATAACTCCATTAGTTTCAGTATCAACAAATACCGATTTCATCTCAGACTCTATGAGTTTGGTATATTTTGCAATCTCCTCATTATTTGTTGCAACATAAAGAGTACTTCCTGGAAGAACCCCCTCAAGATCAGGTGATGCAATTTTGAATCCAGCTGCTGCTTCCACTTGAGAAACAGGCTTGAATTTATCACGAGGATCGCGCATTTCATCAAGAGGTTTTGGTAAAAGTAATGCCTTAGGTTTTGTAACTATTACGCCATCACGTTTTGCAACAACGATGCTGTTTTCTTTTTTTATGATACCGTCAATTAGAATTACATTTGCAGTTTGGCCCAACCCAACCTCATCTTTTACTTCAAGTACAATTCCACGGGGTTCTTTTTCATCTTGATTCAATCTGTTTTGCAGATACTGTTGTGTCAAACCAACTAAAACACTGAGCAATTCAGGGATACCAACTCCAGAACGAGCAGAGATTGGAACTATGGCAATTTCTGATTTAAAGTCCTGTACACGGTAGAATGCTTCTGATTTGTATCCCAAAATGGACAAAGTTCCCACAACATCATACACTTTTTGATCCAAATCAGCTTGAATTGATGCATCTTGCTCCTTGATTGATTGGCTGATGAATTTCGTATCAGACTTTCGCCATCCAGATATTTGATCACATTTGTTTAGCGCTACAACAAATGGTACTTTTCTACTTTGTAAAATTTTCAGACTTTCATTTGTTTGTGGTTGAAATCCACGATTAACATCAACTACCAGTATTGCAATATCAGCAGCAGATCCCCCTCTAGAACGAAGATTTGTAAACACTTCGTGTCCTGGCGTATCAATTACCAATAGTCCAGGAACTTTATTTTCGGATTGTTCTAGTTTTTTGTATAGAGGACCACACATTTCTTTAATTGTCTCAGTCGGAAGAAAACTTGCACCTATGTGTTGAGTAATTCCACCAGCTTCTCTTCCCTGAACACCCGTACCACGAATTCTGTCCAAGAGAGATGTTTTTCCAGAGTCTACGTGACCAAGAACTGCCACTATGGGCTGACGAATATGCAAATCAGATCACTCAAATGCTACCCTCGATTCGTGATCAAAACTTTCTTGTGAATCCGATGCGTGAATAATATTTTCACTAAATCCCAATCCAAAGTCTCCTCTGATAGAACCAGGGTCTGCCTCAAATGATTTTGTTGCACCAATCATAATTCTTGTAGTTGCAATTGCATTGTTTCCTTCAATGATAGCAGCTACAACAGGTCCTGATGTGATAAATGATGTTAGCTCACCAAAGAATGGTTTGTCTTTGTGAACACCATAGAAATTTTCAGCTTGTGCTTGAGTGAATGTAAACATCTTTAGTTTCAAAAGTTTGAATCCTTTCCTTTCAAATCTTGTTACAACCTCGCCAACTAGATTTCTAGCTACGGCATCCGGCTTTACTATGAATAATGATTGTTCAGTCTATTCTACTACTTTCTAATTCCGCCTTTAACGTATTTTTTGGTCCACTTTAGTTTTCTTGGATCACGTTTTAGGACTAGACCATTCTTTTTGCATTTTGAAGAAAAAAACCATAGAACTGTTCCATCATTTTTAGCAAGCATAGTACCAGATCCTTTTGCAACTGGTCTATCACAGAAATTACATGGTTTAACTAAAAGACTCATATCATATCACCTAATGAATTTTCTTTGCTTCTCTCTCAGTTTCTCTTAGCATAAGAATTTCTCCCATTCTAACAGAACCTTTTACATTTCTTGTAAGAATTCTACCTTTATCCTTACCAGTAAGAACTTTAACTCTAACTTGAATTACTTCACCAGCAATGCCAGTTCTACCAACAATTTGAATAATTTCAGACTGAACTACTTCTTCAGCGTTTTGACTCATTCTTCAGTCTTACCGCCTTTAATTTTAGCTATCGATGATACAACTTGGTCTACAATGTGTTGTGCATCACCTGCATCCAAAATTGCTGCAGCGGCAGAAGTAATATCAATACCTAATGATTTGCCTAACTCCTCTTTGCTTGGTACAAATGCATATGCTGCACCTTGTTCCTCACATAGAATTGGAAGATGGGCTACTACCTCTGGTGGTTCAACATCTTCAGCTATTACAATTAGTTTACTAGTACCACGTTCAATTGCCTTTGTTGCTTCGTTTGTTCCTTTCTTGACTTTACCGCTAGTAGATGCTACTCTTACGGCTTCTAAGATTGGACCAACGAGGTCTTCTGGCGTCTCAAATTTAACATAATATGATTTTCCCATACTTCGTCACCCTAGGGGTTCATTCTCCATTCTATCCATCGATGTGTTTGGTTTTAAAAGTGTTATCTGGAAATAATAGAATTGACTTTTGCAAGATATTCAGACATCAAAGTATCTAATTTCTCCTGACTTTCAGATTCGGCATAGATTCTAACAATTGGTTCAGTTCCACTGGGTCTGATCATTACCCAACTTTTAGGATCAATGGCAATCTTGATACCATCAGAAATATCAGAATTTGGAAATTCCTCTCTAAGTAAAGAGATTAGTTTTGGGACTTTTTCAGCAGAACATGGCATCTTGTCTTTGGTAGTAAATGAAGGAGGCAAACTCGCAATTTCTTCAGTGAGTGGTTTTCCAGAGGTTGCCAGCAAGTCAAGCATCAAAGCCAAGGTCATGCATCCGTCCCTTACCTGATTATGTTTACCGTACATGAAACCACCATTCTCTTCAAATCCAATTAGCGCATCAGTTGGAACCATTTTTCTTGAAACCTCTACACTTCCTACTTTGGTTCTAATTACTTTAGAGTCAAATCTTTCAGCTAAAACTTCAATGTTAGAACCAGAATTCAAACAAGTTACAACCAAAGAGTTTGGATTTTTCTTTAAAATGTGTCGTGTAAGTACAAGTGCAGACTTGTCACCAGTAAGAATATCTCCATTGTTATCACAAAAAATACTTCGATCACCGTCACCATCAAATGCTATTCCAACATCTGCATTATTTTCCCTTACAGTTTTTGAGAGTTCAGAAAGATTTTGCGGTGTTGGTTCTGATCCACGTCCTGGAAACGTACCATCAATCTTTTGATTTATCAGAAATGTTTCACAATCAAGCAGTTCACAAAAATTTGGAGCAGATACAGATTGTGCACCATTACCTAAATCTAAAACAACTTTGAAATGTTTTGATTCTATTAGTTTAGAATCAATATGTGAAATGATTCCTTTAAGATATGTTTCAATCGTTCTGTTTTCTGTCCCTGTAGTTCCCCATTTTGCAGGTTTTCCTAGCCAGTTTTTTTCCAAGTAAATATTTTCAATGACTAGTTCATCTTCACGTGAAATCTCAACACCGTCTTTTGCACACGGTTTGATTCCATTGTATTGAGGAGGATTGTGTGATGCCGTAATCATAAATCCGCCAGAATATCCTAAACTTTTCACTGCAAATTCCAAACACGGTGTCGGAACAATTCCTGCAACATTGCAATCAACTCCTATTGAATTAAGAGCAGAACTTACTACTTTACATATAGCAGGACTGGATTCTCGTCCATCATATCCAATTAAGATAGGGCCTTTGCCAAAGTATGTTCCAATTGCAAGTGTCATATCGTGAACAAATTCCAGTGTAAAGTCTTCAGAAAAGACTCCACGAATTCCATTTGTTCCAAAAAATTTCGCCACAATACTCTGCAATAATAGATAAATTTGTGTTTAATGGCAAATTCGTTGCGGGAGTCGCCCAGCCTGGTCAAAGGCGTAGGGCTTAGGACCCTATATCTTAGGATTTCGTGGGTTCAAATCCCACCTCCCGCATCTCCTAGATTTCTGTGAATGATTAATAATGAGAAAATCTTCAGCAAACAAGTCATGAAAAAGACAGTAGTTGGAATTACAGTAGTCGGCAAAGACAGAGAGGGAATTGTAGCTACATTTACAAATTTTGCATTTTCCAAGGGCGGAAACATTGAGAAAGTAAATCAAAATGTAATCAAAGGCCTGTTTGGCATGTATCTAGAAGCATCATTTTCAAAAACAATGAATGTAAAGAAATTTGATTCAGACATTCAAAATTTAGCTAAAAATGAAAAGATGGATGTCAGCACACATCATGAAACAAATTCACAGAAAAACATTGCAGTGTTAGTGACTAAAGAACCAATTTGCCTGCAAACAATTCTTGCAAATGCAAAATCACTCAAAGGTAAAATTTCAGTAATTGTCGGCACTGAAAAAACATTAGAGCCATTAGCAAAAAAGGCAAAAATTCCATTTGTTTTGGTAGAAGACAAAATACAAGTCGAAGCTGAAAAAAAAATTATTGAAATATGTAAAAAATACGATATTGATTTAATCTCACTTGCAAGATACATGAGAATTCTCAGTCCAAATTTTGTTTGGAGATATCCAAATAGAATAATTAACATCCATCCATCATTACTTCCAGCATTTCCAGGAGCCTCTGCATATGAACAAGCATTTGAAAGAGGTACAAAGATTGTGGGTGTTACGTCCCACTATGTAACTGAAAACTTGGATCAGGGGCCAATAATATTCCAAGACTCTTTCAAAGTGGATCCAAGCGATACGTTAGAACAAATGAAATCTAAAGGACAGAAACTTGAAGCAGACACGTTGCTAAAAGCAATGAAGATGCATTTAGAAAATAAACTTGAGGTTCGCTGGAGAAAAGTTCACATTAAATCAAAGTGAATAAAATGGCAGATATCAAAACACAGTTTGATCCTAATTTAAGAAAATTAATTTCTAACAAAAAACAAGTAGCAGTCATTCCAGTAGGTTCAATTGAGCAACATGGTGCTCACTTGCCAATATCAACTGATTCAGATATTGTAACTGAAATTGCAAAAAAGATCTCAGAGAAATACAAATATCTTTTACTACCTACAATAAACTATGGAGTATCATTTGAACATGCACCATTTTTTAATTTGAGTGTAAGAGAATCAACTCTACGAACCATTCTAACTGATTTATGCGCCTCACTACTATCAAATAACATCAAGACAATTTTCATAATTAATGGCCATCATGGAAATCTAAAACCAATAAAAAATTTAGATGTCAAACTCAAAAAAATCTCAAAAAACAAACTGCAAGTATTTCCATTGTCCTACTGGCATTTTATGGAAAGAGATTTTGATCACGCAGGATTTGTAGAAACATCACTAATGCTAGCAATTTCAAAAAATGTCAAAATGAACTTGGCAAAGAAAGGACTAGACACAGATGGAATGACAAGACAAGAAATCATTGAACTTGGAAAACTAGCAAATCAATCATTTCCCAAAGCTACCAAAAATGGCATTTGGGGTGATCCAAGAAAAGCTACAAAGAAGGAAGGACAAGAAATTTTGGATGAAATCATTAAAAATCTCGGAAAAAAGTGTCAAACTTGCCTCACTGGGCGTAGCTCATAGTTTCACCAATGGAAATTTAATATAACGCCTTGATATCCATGTCAATAAGTGATTATTGATGTCCGTTGATATGGCAGTAAAAGTATTGGATGAGAGTATCAATCAAGTTGTATTGATAAAACTCAAAGGAAACAAGACCATTAGAGGTACTCTTTTAGGTTTTGACCAACACATGAACCTGCTACTCGATTCTTCAGAGGAAATTCCCGCTGAAGGCGATTCTACTAGTCTCGGAAGCATTGTAGTTAGAGGAGATAATGTAGTAATGATATCTCCCCCACCAGCACAAAATTAGGTGATTTGCAATGACGAAAGGCACAACTTCTATGGGTGGTTTTACAAAGAAGAAAGTTCACATTAGATGCAGAAGATGCGGTAAGAACTCACTTCACAAACGTCATCACCAATGTGCAAGTTGTGGATTTCCAGAGGCTAAACGCAGAAAGTATTCCTGGATTAAATGGTATACATAGATGCAAGAAATTGTTTTAATTCTTAGTTCATTAGCAGGTGTTGCTACAGCAGCTGCAGTACGTAAAATGCCAAGAGACAAAAATCAATTACTTAGTCTTGGTGCCAGCTCACATATCAAAAGTCAAATCAGTTCATTAAAAATTGAAAAAGACATTCTAACTAAAACCATTTCAAGATTATACCAAGCAGATTCAGAATTTTCTAAAATTCAAAAAGACAAATTGTTACTAAAGTATCAACACCAATTAGGAATAGTTTTAGCTAAACTAGAAAAACTTGAGCAGGCAAGTCATCATCCAGACTTGGGTCCAGTCGGTGATGGTTTGATCACATTAATGGATCAAAAATTATCAAAACTAGATGATAGATTGTATGAGTTATCATCAAAGATGTTAAGTGCCAAAATTGAAACACCAAAAGAGAGCATCCCAGAAGTAAAACAAGAAACAAAACAAAAGATGTCAAACGTGTTTAACTTTGATAAACCAAAAGAAAGTAAAACGGATTCAATTGTTATTCCTCCAACAAAATCAAAACAATCATTTGAATTAACAACTCTAACAAACATTTCAAGAACAGAACCAAAATTCCCATTATTTGAAAACGAGTCAAAACAAGTTGTAAAACCAATGCCACAACCAAGAGTAATTCCAACAGAGACAATCAAACCAAAAGATGAGATTGTTCAAGAAATCATACAGTCAAAGCCAAAAGTTGAAGATAAAATGGAAATCATCCAATCCGTAACTCCTAAACCAGAAATTAACTTTGAAACTAAACCAGACCTAAACAAAGAAGTTGCAAAGATTACAGAACACAAAGCACTTCCAGAACCAATTAAAGAAAAACCAGTTACATTAGATGATGACTTTGATGAGGATGCAGATGATTTAGATAAAATCAAAGGCGACATCATGAGAGTATTATCAAAACTGGATCAAGCAGAGGTAGAGTAATTGACCTACGATGATGCCATAAAGGCATTATCAAGTGATGCGTTAAAATTTGTTAAAGATGATTACGTTATCGGATTAGGCAGTGGACGAGCAGCTACCTCGCTTGTAAAATCACTATCAACATTAATCAAACTAAAAGAATACAATATACGAGGAGTTCCAACATCATTACAAATCAAATTAATTGCAGAAAAAGGCGGCATTCCACTAGTAGAAGCTGATCAAGTAGAACATATTGACATTGTATTTGATGGTGCAGATCAAATTGATTCACAAAAATATGTAATCAAAGGTGGAGGTGGCGCACTATTGCGAGAAAATATTTTGTTTAGTCTTGCAAAAAAAGTCATAGTGATGGCAGATAAGACAAAATTTGTAAAGAATTTTACAAGAACAGTTCCAGTTGAAATTCACCCACTAGCTAGAAACTCTGTAACAAAATCAATTAAAAAATTGGGAGGAGAAACACAAATTCGTTCACTTGATAGAGGTTATCCGTTCTTTACAGAAAATGGAAACATAATTTTAGATTGTAATTTTGGAACAATAAAAAATCCTAAAGCATTATCCCAACAAATTAAACAAATTCCAGGAGTTTTAGAATCAGGAATATTCCTTAGAAAGCCAGATATGATCTACAAAGCCAAAGAAAACGGCAAATTTGATATTCTTTAAAATTCTATTTGTTACTAAATTTTCCAACTAGAGGAACAAAAACATATTTTGATTGCTTTTTAATTTCCATCATTCCTTTAGATGTTTTTTGTAACAGGACCAACAACACCGGCGGTGCGCGAGCTGGAAATTGCCCGCCTGTGCGAAACCTGGTGCCACGCCGATCACTGGACCGCCCACGATGCGGTGCTGAAACGGATTCGCTGGATCGTCGGCAGGCAGCCGCTGCCACGCTTGCGTATTCGGCTAATATGCCATTTGGTAATACAATCCAAGCTTAATATTACGAATTGAGCAGGCGAAGGCCGTGAAACTCCAGCAGGTGCGCTATATCTGGGAAGTCGCCCGCCACGGCCTCAACGTGTCGCAGACGGCGGATAGTCTTTATACCTCGCAACTTGCCGGCGTCGGTAAGCAGATCCGCCAGCTCGAAGAAGAACTCGGGGTGCAGTTTTTTCAGCGCAGCGGCAAACATCTTGTCGATATCCGCCGGTACCCGCGCCGAGGTTCTTGAAGTCGCGAAGCGCATTCTCGGCGAGGTCGAAAATATTCGCCCGCATCGCGCGCGAGCACAACGATACCGCGCGCGGGTCGCCAGCCATCGCGACGACCCATACTCAGGCGCGCTACGTGCTGCCGCCGACCATCAAGCACTTCATCGAAACCTATCCCGATGTCACTGCACATGCACCAGGGGCACACCGCTGCAGATCTCCGAGCTGGCCGCCAATCGCAGCGTCGACTTTGCTATCGCCACCGAGGCCCTGGAGTTGTTCGATAACCTCGTCATGCTGCCGTGTTATCGCTGGAATCGCAACATCATCGTGCCGGAAGGGCACCCGCTGATCGACGTCGAAACGCTGACCCTGGAGGCGATTGCGGCCTATCCGATCGTGACCTACGTATTTGGATTTACCGGCCGGTCACAGCTCGATCGCGCCTTCGCCGACGCCGGCCTCGAGGCGCGCGTGGTGTTTACCGCGGTCGATGCCGACGTCATCAAAACCTATGTGCGGCTCGGACTCGGGGTCGGTATCGTCGCCACACTTGCCTACGACGCGGCTTACGACAAGGGCCTGGTGGCGCTCAACGCCAGTCACCTGTTCGACTACAGCGTTACCAAGATCGGATTCAGGCGCGGCGCCTATCTGCGCGCCTACATGTACGATTTCATTCGTTACTTCGCCCCGCACCTGACCCGCGATGTGGTTGATGAGGCGATAGCCGTGACCGGCAAGGAAGAATTTGCAGCGTTATTCGACGAGTCCGAGCTGCCGGAGCACTGAGCCCCGACCTCGAAACAGCGTTCAGATTTCTTCGGTGGCGACCAGGTTCGTCGGCATGAAGGTGCCGTGCGAGGAGAGATCGGTCACGCGCAGGGTGTCGTCGTCGCTCGGTTCGATGATCAGGTGCATGCGTGAAACATCGCGCAGGCCGTTGCCGAGCACGACATTACACACGGCGTCGCGGCCGATGATGTTTTTACCGTCAGTGAGTTCGTGTGCCACACCGGCCTGGTCGACGATCACCATCGGCTGGGAATTACGGAAGGTAAACACGTGCTTGGAGAGGCGGAACTCAAATTCGGCGTCAGACGCGGGCCGAAATGTAGACCGCCTCGCCTTTCGGCAGCCGGATGTAGGCCGATTCCGCGGCCTCGAGCGGCGCGTCGAGCGAAATCGAATCAAAAATACTGGTTTCCTTGAGGAAGTCCTTGGTGTCGTCGAGCGCCGAGGCCAGGTCGGGCGCCGTTGCATTCGGATCGCCATCGCGCGGCATGCTGCTGGATTCGCGCATTTTGACCTTGTAGGTCTGTTTGATGACGTCCTGGCGCGAGCGCAGGTACTGCATGTACTTGACCACCGCAACGCGGCGCAGCTCGTCGTAATCTTCGTCCTGCTGGTTGAGAGCCTTGAAGATCGCGCGCCAGTCGTAGTCGTTGGAGAACACCTGGATATCCACGGCGCGGACGAGTTTGCCGATCTCGCCGGGTTGTTCGATCGAACGCGACAGAATATCGACGAAGCGTTTTTCGACGGTTTTGATGCTTTTCGCTTCGCGCTTCAGCTCTTCCGGCGCGAGCATGATCAGATCCGCCAGCTTGCTGGCCGGAACGTTGGTTCTGCCGCCGAGCGCGAATTCGAACTCGGTGAGGGTATTGAAGGAGATCTCTTCGCCGTTGATGACGAGGGTCAGGGCGCGGCTGAATAGCTTGTCAAGCATGTGATGTGTTCTGTTGCACTGTCATTATTGTAGTGTGCGCGAGGCGGCACAACCTGCGCACTGCGGTGTAGCGATCGGCACTGTCTTGCCACTCTTTAACATTATATGAGTCGCCGGCGGTCCACACCGCGCACGGCCGACCGAAGCGTGACGACCTTCACATAAGCCATTTTCGCACGCTAACGGGTATTTTCCACTCGGCGCGGGGTCAGATCAGCGAGCCTCGGCAGAGTTGTTACGGCCCGCGTCGAGGCCCGCCGCACTTACCACACCCGCCACGCCCGGACACTTCGCCGACGGATCCGGTTCGAGGTAGTTTTCGAGCAACGTCGCCGCGCCGGCGGTTGCAGCACCGCCAGTGCCGCGGCGTCGGCATAGGCGCGCGCAAAGTCGCCATCGACGCTGGCCAGCAGGGCGCGAAAAGCCGGCACGTAGTCGTTATAGGTTGCGATCGAGGAGATCTTGGCATTGTTCCACGGTTCCGCCATCCAGCGGTCGTATTCGTCGTTACCGCCCCAGGTGGCTTTCAGGCTCGTGTAGGCGGTGTCGAGTTCGGCGAACAGGCGCGCTTTGCCGGCGTGTTTTTCCGCGCTCGGCACGGCGCTCGCGTACAGGCGCTCGAGCGCTGCGCGGGTATCCATGAGCAGCGCCATCAATTCGGTTTCGCGGCGTTGCGCTTCGAGCGCCGCGGTCGGTGAGCGACCATCGGCTGCCAGCCATGCCTCGAGGCCAGCGCCGGCGATCGCGACGGCGAAGCTTTCGTTGAACGTGGTGTCGTTTTTGACGTAAAGCTGCTGGTGCGCAAGTTCGTGAAACAGGATCTCGACCAGGCGTAGATCGTCATAGGCCAGGATCGTGCTCAGAACCGGGTCATCGAACCAGCCGAGCGTGGAGTAGGCGCTGACCCCGCCGACGTAGACGTCGTAGCCGGCCGCGCGCAGCCGGTCGGCGTGGGCCTGCGCCGCCTGCCGGCTGAAATAGCCGCGATAGGACAGGCAGCCGACGATCACGAAACAGGATTGTTGCGGGTCCAGGCTCAGCGCGCCGGCAGCAAACACGTTCCACACCACGTAGTCGCGCTCGAGTTCGACATAGTCACGGTAGCTGCCGTTGTCCGGCAGCGCCATGCGGGTATGCGCGAAGACCCGCGCGGCCTGCACGAGCTGCAGTTTGCGACGGGTATCCGGCGACAGTGCGTCGTCCTCAAGGACCGCGTCGATCGGGCGTTGCAGGCGCCAGATTTCGAGCTGGCCGGCGATTGCCTGGGTATAAAGCCGACCGAGGAACAGGCCGAAGAAGTCGTGACCAGCGGCGCAGCCGAGCAGCGCCAGCCGCCAGCCACGGCAGGGGGCGCGCTCCGGGTAGCGTCAGGATCGGAGTGGCTGGGTCATCGAGGTACAAGGGATGAATGCGGAAACGAGTAGGGATAGCGTATACCGTGCCCGGTCAGGCTTGGAACAGGGGTATAGGAATTTGCCAGTGTATCCTGCCGTTTGAGAGCGCTGGCGAGCATCCTATGAACACCCCGCATGCCCCTGTTGTCCGCCGCCGAACTCGCGCAGCTTATCGCCGCCGGTGAAGATCGCGGGCACGATCTCGTCGTGCTCGACTGCCGCTTTGTACTGAGCGATAGCGAGGCCGGCGTGGCGGCCTATCTCGAGGGCCACATTCCCGGCGCGGTTTACGCCCATCTCGACCGTGATCTGAGCGGCCCGCCGAGCAGCGACCACGGCCGCCATCCGTTGCCGCCGCCAGCGCGCCTGGCGGACGTATTCGGGCAATTCGGCATCGGTGCCGGGACCCGCGTGGTGGCCTATGACGACAGTTTCGGCATGGTCGCGGCCCGCGCCTGGTGGATGCTGCGCTATATGGGGCATGCCGCGGTCAGCGTTCTTGACGGCGGCTGGCAGGCCTGGGTCGCCGCCGGCTATTCGACCACGAGCGGATCGCAGACCAACCCGACGCAGCAATTCGTCGGCGCTGCCGATCGCGCGCGCCTGGTCTGCGTCGACGAAGTCGCGCACGCGGCGATGCTGCTCGACGCTCGAGAAGCGCCGCGTTATCGCGGCGAAGTCGAGCCCATCGATCCCTCGGCCGGACACATTCCGAGCGCGCGCAACCACTGCTGGAGAAAACAATCTGGGCGCCGATGGCTGCCTGTTACCGGCGGCCGAACTGCGCGCGGCGCAACTCGCCAGCCTCGACGCGCCGGCGACGACGGCAGTCACACATTATTGCGGCTCGGGCGTCTCGGCTTGTCATAACATTCTGGCGATTGGAAAACTCATTCAGAATTGATGAGCGAGCGACTCACTGCATATCCTCATCATTTTGATATATTAAGTAAAGATGACGCCAACAGAGTAATAGACTATGGTAATGAAGTACTTACTACAGCATATGAAGTAAATTACCTAAAGTCGGTAGATATCGCACCCTACCTCATCAACACCGATAAACCAGAGGGAAGGTGTGTGGATATGTGGCGTGAGAATGAACACGATGATCTGGACGAATTGTTAGAGGAAACGAATCGAGAAGACGGAATAGAGCTTTTTGTTGATGAGGCCGAAACACTACAGCCACTTACATTCCGACTCTGTGTTCTTTGATCCGATTACCGAGGAGACTGTAGAAGCCGTTGCTATACCGGACTATGTCAACTATGAATACCCCACCATATACGAGCTAGAAACAACTCCCGAAATGCCTCCAACCGACGACGGAAAGAGTGTAAACGAACGTCTAGCGGTTTTTGAAGCGAAAGAAACACTAAGAAACGTCGAAAAGAGCTGGAAAGTAACATCAAAGATAAGAAAGTTCTGAAAGATGCGGTTAAACATGCTAAAAAGGCTATTGGATACGATCTGGCTAAACGATTGGCCACGGAAAGGCATCAACGGCAAAAACATGAACGCCTTGCTAAAATGTACGGAACAACAACAGGAAGAATCCCATTCAAGAGGAAAGGGAAATGATCATGGGAAAGAAAAACACTGAACTCGGATCCATGAATTACGACAAGGACAAACGGCGGGAGAAGATTCAAAAGGACAAAGAAAAGAAATCCAGAAAAGGAAATCGCTGGAAATAAACACATTACAGGAAAGGGGTTTACGATGAAACTTCGTAATTTGTTACCGCTGATTTTCGTACTGATGGTAGGATGTGCTACCGCAAATATGGAACCTGTTACGCAGGAAGTTTATGTGGACAGGCACATTCTAATGTCCAAGGACTATGAACGCACCTGCAACGATCTGCAGACGGATTTCCTTTTCATGTTTGATTCGGGCCGCTACGAGTCCTCATTCGTCGATTATGGCACTCGATCCATCTACCGCATAGGTAAGTGGCAGTTAACTGACATACCGTCATACGGCCCCTCAGTGCCCATGCCACCGAATAGAAAGATAGACGACATTCGCTGGTATACTTCAGTCGAGTTCCTGTCGTTCGGTGATAGATGTTCTGTTTCGGTGAGAGAAACCAATCCTATAAAAGACAAAAAACTGAACGGTGAGGAAATCATAAAGCTGCTTCAGCAGCTGGAAAGGTAATTATGATAAAAGATATCATCACAGCGGACGAGGATGTTGCCGGAATTCTTCGAAAAAAGGCCGATCCTGTAACCAAAGAGGAATTTACACTGGTTCAGTCTGATATAGACGACATGGTTGACACCATGTACGCCAGCAATGGTTTAGGATTGGCGGCTAATCAAATAGGGCTTGAAAAGCGAATCTTCGTGCTTCTAGGTCCTAAAATGAGGCCATAGTTGCTATCAACCCCGAATATATTGTTCGTAGCACCAAGAAAATCAAGTCCTATGGAGAGGGGTGCCTGTCTTGTAAGAACGCAGGACGACGGGATATTCGTCGACACCGCTATGTCAAGGTCAAAGCTTTGGATCGTAATGGCGACCCCTTTCTAATCAACACCACCAATAAAACCACGAACATAGCCATTCAACACGAAATGGATCATCTGAATGGTGTGCTCATAATAGACAAATAAGGATCAACTTATGGCGGACATGAGCGATTTTTTAGTGTCTTCACTTATATTTGGGGCAATATTGTTTTTCGGATGTAATCTCGTTACTGATGCTACGACCACTGCTTTTCTAAAAGGCAGGCTTAAATCATTTGCACAAATATTCTTCTCTATACTGTGTATGGGTGTATTTTTAGTAATATTTACTTTATTCTCGATTGGTCTAAATAAAGCACTCATCTACGAGCCTCCACCTCCAACGAATTTGATGTTCTGGGGTCTTGACAAGAACGCCGACTGTGATTATAATCAAGTAAACGAGTTTATTAAAGTAACCAATAGTAGAGTAGTGCTGTTTGGTAAAGCAAAATCAAACGCCCCTCCGATTATGAATGTTGTCGGTGAAGCACCAGGGCCAATGAGTGATTTCGAGAGTATTCGTACTTGGTATAAATTCAATGGCGAACATGATTGGAACACTGTTTTGGTATTTGGTCTTAAGCCGACGTACCGCTGGTAATATCGGTATATATGCAGATTTTACTTCAGGAACTTCATACAGTGCGAGAACCTATATCAATGGTAGAGACCGGGTTGACTGGTCGGGCGATTTAAGAGGAGAAGTATGCAATTTCGAGACCAAGAACTCATTAACTTCAGGGCGGCGTCACCTGAGCAAACCCTCGAATGTATTTCCGGGGCTTTAAAGCGTCTAGAACTAGGAGAAGAACATTTACTTGAGAGTCCAACCTCTGACCGTTTGCACTCCGCACGATTGACTCTACCAGAGCTTCGTGCGGGTAGCAACGGCAAAGGCACCACAAAACTTCAAGCCAAAGTATCAGCTTATGCAGAAATGGTGGAGAGATTGAGTGTGCTTTGAAACTGGTCTCGAAATTTCACCATATCGCGATGTAGAGATTAAAGATGCAAAGCTTGTAAAACAGCTAAAAACCTTTTCACATGTTAAAGGACACCGCTGGAGCCATCAGGATTGTATTAAGAACGCCCTGCCTATAGAACGAATGCTTCAGTCTGTGCCTTTCTCCAAAGAAAACTTCGAATACCTTAAGAATAACAGTAAGCTCTTGAGAGACTGGATTCCAGCTACTTCACTAATGACCAATGAAGAAGTTTATATCCCGCCCGTATTTGTTCGTTGGTTATCCTCGACCAATGGTCTATCCGCTGGTAATACAATCGAAGAAGCCGTGATTCACTCTTTCTGTGAAATAATAGAAAGATGGTCACTTCTTAATTTTCTACGATTGGAACGCAGTAGTTCCCCTAATGTTGATGTTAACACAATAGATGACGACGACATTTATTCAATGTTGGCCTATTTCGAATCTAATGACGTTGAAGTCGTAATCAAGGATCTTACTCAAAATGGCATGTTTCCAGTTTATGCTGTAATAACTACGAACAGAAGTTTATCTCCAAATTTTGTAGGTTACAACACTATCAAAGCTGGATGCCATTTTGACACAAAAGAGGCCCTGAAACGTGCTTTTACGGAACGTATGCAGGGTACATCTTTTCAAGATGAACGCCATCTTGGTTTCGTCAATCCTAACGAAACAGACGTTTTGATGCCACTGTATTTAAAGGGTATATGTCCATTTAATTTAAATGAGTTCAAGGTTGGTGAACTTACACCTTTCGAACATACCACCTATTCAACTACCGGAGAAGCCTTCGAACAACTGAAGACAATAACTTCTTCGCTGAATACCGATATGGTGGTCGTAAACCATACTCACCCCCAAATAAAATTTCCGGTAGTGAGAGTTATTCTGCCGGCGTTTTCCGATTTTGTTGGTTGGTGGGAGCCTTCCAGAGTTAATTTGAATTTTATCGGGAATATAGTACCGAGAGAGGAAGAATACGAAAAGAAGTTGTTCTCCTTTCTCAAAACCTTCTAGGAGGCTACAATGCCTAAACGCTTAAAAGGTAACATTCTTGATGCAGAAAATGGTATAATCTGTCATCAAGTAAACTGTCAGATGGTTATGGGTGCTGGCCTCGCTAAACAAATACGTGCCAAATGGCCCCGTGTTTACAGTGAGTATCGTGAGCTTTCCAAATGGCCAGCAAGACAGTTGTTGGGAAGATGCCAGGTAGTTGAGGTGGATCCCAAAAAGCTATATGTTGCTAACCTTTTTGGTCAGTTCGATTACGGACGTAAACCTAACCATGTATACACCGATATTGGTGCTCTTGGAAACGCCATAGGACAGCTTCGGGGATGGCACTCTCAGAACTGTAGTGAAGACTTTCCTATCTGGTTTCCATATAAAATCGGCTGTGGGTTGGCCGGCGGCCAGTGGGGTGCAGTAGAGACTCTTATATCAAGTATGCTACCAAACTCATTCATCGTAAGACGAGAGGGGGACAAATGAGAAAACTTCTTGCCTGGGAAAAAACAGTCATAAAGCGTCTTGGTGTTACCGATCCGGTGAATGCCAAAAGACTCATCGACCACCTCACCAAAAACACCATCATCGTCGGAGGCCGATTGGTCACCGTGAAGGAAAAGGATAATGAGAGAAAAGCTAACGTTTGAAACTGCATTACTACATCTTCGCCAGAAATTTACCAGCGGAAATGAAATACCGGTAACCATGTCCTCAATCAATCGGGAAGAATACGAGGCTCTGATGGGAGGTGTAGCAGAGCTTTTGGAATTTAAACGAGAGACACTGTTGAAAAAATTGGAAAAACTGGAGAAAAGAAAATGAGAAACTTCTTACCGACCATAATCTGCTTCGTGGCCCTATTCTTTGTGGCCGTGAAGGACAGCACATACAATGTAGCCCCGCCATATTCGTGGTACGATGTGGTAGGCTGTCTGGCCGTAGTAGCCCTCATAGTATCTTTTATATGGGGAATAGTGCAACAGTCGAGTGACAACGACTCTAGACGGTCAGCCACGTTTAGAGCGGCTCGACAAGGGGTTCAGACAACGTCGCCCAAAACGAATGTGACACCGCCACCACATAAACCTCTCAATCCACCCAAACAGAAATAATGGCACTAATTCGTGGTAAACTCGAATCTATAAGCCAGCTGTGTCGAGCAGTGGCTTGTGTCCTATGTCTGGGATTGGCGGTATTAGTGTCTATACTCCCAAATCTTATGAAAGGATTTTTTACCGATGCATGTCGATGGTGTGACCCTCGGTGCGACAAATCCAAACATTGTCAAGATTCTGAACCCAGCCAGCAGTGATGCTGCCGATCTATTTAATACCATAAACCCAACAACAAGCGATGTATCTGCAAATAAACCGTGGTGGGCACCAGCGTCTAACAGTGCTGTATTCGACGCTATGCTTTCGTTTGCTATAGCCTATTACAAGGAGGATCCGGTAGAGGAAGTATTCCGTGATCCTGTGTATAATCGTATGTGGCTTCAGTATCCGAACGAGCAACTTCAACGGTTAGCAGATCGTATAACGAAAGGACTGTCAGATGACGACGACAAGGTAACGGCGATCATTCGATGGACGCTCTACAACTTTCCTTACGAATACGATAAAAAGAATTACGGGGAAGAAGAGTTCTGGGCCCCGCCAACTTTTGCTCTGGCGAAGGGGTCGGGCGACTGTGAAGATGGAGCATTTCTTGTGCATTCTCTCCTTCTTCATGCTGGCATCCCTTATGAGCGTATACGTACCTATGGTGGTCTGGTAAAGGCAGGAGAGGGTGCTGCTACCGGTGGGCATGCATGGACAGCCTACTGTAGAAAGTCGGACGACGAGTGGGTCATTCTGGATAGCTCATACTATCCAACGCTTCGACATGTCTCTCAACGGCCCATGATGAAGGACGACGATCGATACGTAGATAACTTCTTCTGGTTTAATCAGCTGGACTGGGTTAACACGTATTCCATAGATCGTATTCACAATCCTGGAGCTTTGGCGTACAATGCTCGTGGATACCTGGAAAACAAGATAAGGATGGCGGGGTGGCTTGTTAACAACCTAGCCTGAAGGGAGTTCACCATGGCAAATAAATCAAACGAGGTTGAAGAACGCCTCCTTAACAAAATGTGTGGGCGATGTGATTCAGCTTGAAAGCAAAATGGCGTGTACCAGCTTGGCCGTTAAACGTGTGCCCACTGGTTGGTTATACACATACATCAGAGCTGTCATTGCCAGAGGCGATTTTCAAACCGAGGTTATGACAACCACCTTTGTTCCTGAACGATAAGGTAAAAAATGATAGAGATCGTTAAAACCCTAACAGGAGAAAAATTCGAACGTCTGTGGGTTACCACATGTCCGGACTGCTATGAGTATATAGAGTAACATATACTTAAGTCCGTTGCGGTGCCCCGAGTGTAAATTCGGGCCTTGATGGAGTATTCTGAACTCCTCAAGGATCAAGAGAAAAGAGTTACATTATAGAGAGGAGCCTCTGATGCAAGAGATATATCAGGACGAGGTAGAAGAGCATGCTGTAACGTATAGAGGAATGAATGCCGATTCCTTAATATACACCATTAGATCCTTAAAAGAGGATTGCGAAACTGCTGGCATTAGGTTGGAATATTCGAAACGACATGCTCTGACTCTTCTAGCTGCCTTAAACGAGCTTGCCAGACTCGGAGGGATAATAGAGTTTCCGGACGACATTATTCCGTGGATGAGTGATTATATAAGAAAGAGAAATAAGATACATCCAGAAACCCCCAAAATAGTGAGCATATGGTAATGAATAAAAAGATAGCTGGTTTAGAAACTTTAGGTTATGACACACTTATGACCCTTCGAATCCCAGGTTAGAAAGGTTACAAATCTGTGGCCAAACCCACACGAGATACCGAATGCTGAAGCAGAAATGATAGCATCCATTATGGCTGCAGCTTTGCCTCTTAACAACGGGAACATCGAAGTAAAGGATCCACAGGTTGTTTCATTTCTGGAACTCTTCTTACAAAGAATAATAGAAGAAGTGACCAAATCGAGTGAAGAAAGATCGAAAGTCGTTAGCATCTGGGAGGAGAATTAATGGCTACAAATTACAAAAACTACGGACAGAACATAAGCTATAAGAATTACACGGCCACTTATTTCAAAACGCATACCTGTAAAAATTGCGGTTGGAAAACTACACTCCAGTCCAAGAACGAGCCTCCCAAAGTATGCTCTAGATGTAAGCACGACCCAGTGACCG
>CALNZF010000023.1:0-2830 GCA_942490965.1 uncultured Nitrosopumilaceae archaeon
CTTTGAGGCGAATGCCATGGCTCATCTAGTCCTAACACTTGTATTCTTTGATCAATCTGATTTTGAATAAATCCTTCAAATTCATCTACAGATGAAAAACTTTCAGCAATTGCTGGGTTCTCTGTTATCTCAGATCTTACTTGAAATACAATCCCTTGTTTTAGAATTGTATCCATGTTGGACCCTACTAGTACAATTGTAATCAGTAATGTGATCATTAAAACACCAAACATCGTGGCCATCCGTGTGGCGATGTATCTTTTCATGCCCAATAATCTGAAGGCACAAAGTTAGTTTATAACAATAGAAGTTTTTTCCCACAGTTTATTACTACACAATACTACCGAGATTTAGAAAGACATGTCCTTTGATAGAGAAGAAAGAGAAATGCACACCGCAAAATGCGGTGACTGTGGAAATGAATGTCAAGTACCATTCAAACCAAAAGAAGACAGACCTGTTTATTGCAGAGAATGCTTCCAAAACCACAAACCTGAGCCAAGACAAGGTGGGGGTAGATTTGGTGGAAGATCCGGCGGTGGAAGATCTGGTGGATTTGGTGGAGATAGAGGTTCTAGATTTGGTAACCGAGACGACAGACCACGTGAAATGCATGACGCAAAATGTGGGGATTGTGGTAATGATTGTCAAGTACCATTCAAACCAAGAGAAGACAGACCTGTTTATTGCAGAGATTGTTTCCAAAACCACAAACAAAATTAGAACAACCGTTTTGAGTAATTTTCAAAACTCTTTTATTTTATAAAACAAAGATTTAGAATCTTTCATTATTCCTAAACAGTATGGGTATTACTCCATTAAGAAACAAAATTGCTGTTGGAATTGCAGTACAGATAGTACAAAAACAAGATCAGCTTACAGGAAAATTAACCGTTGGAAAGGTTAAACGAATTTTAACATCCAGTAATTTTCATCCTCATGGAATCAAAGTTGAATTGGATTCTGGGAAGATTGGCAGAGTTCAAAATATAATTTAAAATCAGACGAGAGTGAAACGAATTCTAGGCTTTACTAGGGCAGAAAAGCAAGTCTCTCGTCTGTGTACTATAGGCAATCAAATAATATAAACATTTTATGAACTTATGAAAAATAACAGATAAAACTTTGTAGTTTTCTTGATTTTATATGAGTGCCAATACTATTCGAAAAGCCAAAAAGCTAGTTGAAAGTGGGGGTGTGGTAAAAATTGAAGATGACTTGTTTCAAATAAAATCTTCATCTGATCCTGAAAAATCATACTTTGTGACCTCTGACACATGTGAGTGCCCTGGGTTTAAAAATTTCTACAAATTTCATCATGGAAAAGGACTAAAGGCTAATTGCTCTCATTTAGAGGCAATTCGAATATTTGAAAATGAGCATTCTGAATAAATCATTTCAAGTTTTTAACATCTATTTTTCCAACAAATGCGTTGTTTTTTGTTAGAATGATTGGACGTAAAATTAATCCTGGGTATTCAATCATTAGTTTGACTATTTGAGCATCTGTCTTTTTTTGTTTTCTACATCTAGTTCTTTGTACATTTTATCCCTTTTTCTGAGTAATTCTGATGGTTTTTTACCTGTCATTTTAATTATTTTCTTCAGTTCAGTTTCAGTAAAAGGATCTTTAAAGAAATCTCGTGTCTCAATATCTGCTTTCATTCTCTCAATACCTGAGATTATCTTTTTACAGGTAATGCAAGTTGATTTATGATATACTTTCAATTCATATCTGTTCTTTAATTTAGATTAAAAATTGTTTAGGAAAATAAATACTGCTACCACGCACAACAAATGGTTCTTTTAAAATCTCCAAGCTTCTTTTAAAATCATATTCTTTACATGCCTATCCTCTTCTATTTTTTGAGAATTGAGAATGATTATTTGTAAGAAATTGAATACCTTTTTTGCCACATGAATGGTATGCCAATGAAATATCTATCGACATCAATTTTTAATGGGCAATTTTGAATTTGATGAGCGCGTATATTTTACCAATTGTTCATTCTTCATCAGTTTGATTTTCTTCTAATTCTTCTTCAGAATTATCTAAATGGTTTTCATTAAATTGCTCAAGGGTTTCCTTGGATATTGTCAATCTATCTAGATATGCCTGTCTTGCTTCCACAAATGTACCTCCGTTTTCAATTATCTCTGCTCTGATTTTTTGAGCCTCTAGAAGGTTATTTTGAGTAAAGTCCAATTGATCAATTACTAAATCTCTGATTTCTGGATTTAGACCTGCAATGTAATCTTCGTACTGGTATCCTCCATATGTCCCATAACCTGGTTTGTATTCTTCTATTGCCTGATTTCTAAGATTTTCAGCAATTCTTCTTTGTTGTTCTAAGAATACTTGCTCTGCAACTGGTTTTTGTGATTCTCTCTGCTCTGTAACTAATTTGCTAAGTAATCCGTGATAATATTTGAATAACGTTTGACCAATTGGATTTTTTTCAAAATCACTTTCATTTGAGCTGAGATATTTCATTGCTTCATCTGTTGATAATTGTTGTTGTAATGTTGAGATTGGACTATAATCTCCCTTTACCTGAAATTCAGTACTTGACAATCCTGTCATGCCATACCATGATGCAACAACATTGACAGTATACGTTCCTGGAACTCTTTGGAAATTTACGAATTCTCCTCTGAATTCCCCATCAGGATTTGTAAACGCCTTTGTTGTCTCTGCTCCGGTTCTGATGAGAACTTCTACTCCTCTTGTTGGCTCATATGCGTGGTTTACTACCCTGCCTGTTACTACCACTGTGTCGCCTGAATAGACCGCTCCTTTCTCCATGTCTAATTCCACTATAAACTCCCA
>CALNZF010000024.1:0-10425 GCA_942490965.1 uncultured Nitrosopumilaceae archaeon
TAAATCCAAATTCAGAAACTTTGCAGATTTTTCATTTTTAAGAGATGGGTATAATAGAATTGGAATTATTGGAAACCCTTCAAGATTGTCAGATAAATTTTGAACTTGTTCTATGCTTTGAATAACTTGAGTCATGAATCCTTTTGGCTTTGCATCTAATTTCTTTCCAATTTTTGAAAAATTAGGCTTGTTTGATATTGAAAGATACAAATCAATTTTCAAATCCACTCCTTGCTCTCTTAATCTCTTGACTGTCAAACTTGGAATCTGACCTGAATCCTCTTTTCCTGTTTGTGAAGGATCTCCCATTAGTATTAAAATTCCTGAAAATCCTATGGAGATACATTTCTCTACAAATTCTAAAATTTCATTTTCATTCTTGTCTCTGACTCTAAGACTAACTGTAATTGGTAAACCTGGAATTTCTTGCTTGATAATTTTACCCACTTCAATTGGCGAGACTCTCTGAAATCCTAACACATTTTCAGTCAAGTGGATGGCATCGCATTTTTTTGAAATGATTTTTATTTTATCTATAAATTTCTTAATTGATTCATTTGTATCTACATCAGGTAGGATCTTTGGCGGATTAGCTTCATACCTGATTGTCATATTTTCAATTCTTCCATCCTTGGTTAAAACCTTTGAATACCAATACCCATTTGGAATAGTAGGAAAGAATTACAATGCTCTTTGATGATTTAAAATCCAATCTTTCAACTCCAATTAATTCTAAAATCAAAACTGATGGAAAATATCGTCTGGCATCGGTTCTTGTAGTAATTTATGGTAAAGAGCCAATTATTGTAATGACTGAAAAACCAAAACACATGAAATTCCATGCAGGCGAAATTTCATTCCCTGGTGGAAAATTGGATTCTGATGATTCAGATCTTTTGGAAACTGCTTTGCGCGAAACTAGTGAGGAGATAGGACTGACCATTTCTAAAGAACAAGTGATTGGACAACTAGATCCTGTAATAACATTGAATTCGGGTTTTTTGATTTTACCATTCATTTCTTTGGTGGATGAAATTCCTCCACTTTCAGCCAACGCTGAAGTGGAAAAGATTTTTCATATTCCTTTAGAACCATTTTTAAAAACCAAAACAAAAGATCCTGATCCATCACACAATCTAATTCAAGAGATGTATACTTTTGAATATCAAAATCAAATTGTATGGGGAGCTTCTGCAAGAATATTGAAACAGATTCGAGATTGCCTAAAATCCTGAGATTCATTTAAAAAGAGCTCTTCGTGCCTGAAAATCTATGGCTGCACGTAAGTCCTCTCCAAGGAAAATCCGTCTACTCAAAAAGACTAGACAGACATCAGCAGTACCTGCATGGATTATTCTCAAAACTAAGAGAAATGTTAGAACTAATCCAAAGCGTAGAGCTTGGAGATCAACTGATGTGGAGGTAGGATAGATGTCTCAAGAATTAGAACGAGTTTATACAATTCCACTTGGTAAAGTAAAAATTTCACAATCACAACATAGAGCCGTTAGAGCAATTAACATGATTAGAGAATTTGCTCGACATCACATGAAAGTTGAGACAATCAAAATAGATGAAGAATTAGCTCGTGACATGTGGGCAAGAGGTGTTAGAAATCCTCCAAGAAAGGTTAGAGTTAGAATGAGTAAAACCGACGAAGGCTATATTCTTGTCACAAAGTATACTGAGGATGTAGAATCTAAAGTAACTCCTGAAAAAGAAACCAAAAAAGTTTCTGACAAAGTATAACCAGCTATAGAAGCACCAAAGAAAGAAGAACCAGCTAAAGAAGCACCAACCAAAGAAAGAAGCACCAAAGAAAGAAGAACCAGCTAAAGAAGCACCAAAGAAAGAAGAACCAGCTAAAGAAGCACCAAAGAAAGAAGAACCAGCTAAAGAAGCACCAAAGAAAGAAGAACCAGCTAAAGAAGAAAGAAGAACCAGCTAAAGAAGCACCAAAGAAAGATTAATTCTTTTCAAAAAATTATAATTTTAAAAAATCAGTTTATTCTAATTGATACAAGTCTAATTCACAATCAATACTGCAATCTGGTGTTGACCAATCTAGTGTATTTTCTTGTGGAATCATTCCTAAAGGATCATAATTATCAAACTTTGTCATTCCTTGAATTGATGATAGCATTATGACTTTGGATTCTTCTGAGGATGAAGACATGTCAATGTGTGAATTACTTTCATTAACAATTCCTGCTGTGAGATTAGTAATTGAATTGATGACTCCTACAGGGATGTTGCTTCCTCCAACGACATACAACATTGAGCGTTTAACTGAATTTGGTGGTGCGTTTCCATACAGCATTTTGAGTGAGTCCCTTAGTGAATCTTCAATGTGCTGACCGTCCTTGCTAGTGGATAGAATGCTTGTTTCATTGGATATTTCTGATGTACCAAGTGAATTTACAACATGCATCATGGCAGAATTTGCAATCTCATAGCATGCTTTTGGACTCAAATCTGGATTGCTTTCCAGTAGTGAATCATTGTCAAGCACTATGGTGCATTTGGAATTCTCTCTTACTCTTTTTAGCGATATTCCTGAATTGAAAATTCTATCTTTTTCATATTTGAAAGGCATAATTGCAAAAGATACCAATCCTGCATCTTTGCACATCTCTGATATTACAGGTGCCATTGCTGAGCCTGCTTTACCTGCTAAATTACTCATTAAGATGACTGTGGAATAGCCTGAAATTTTTGATTTTATCTCATCTGCAACTTTGTAAGTCGAACCTCTGATTAATTGGACAGATGGATTAACTACTGCATCAGTTGAAACATGAACTGATGGAATATCTGATGATAAATCCTTCTTATCGTTACTAATTACTAGGCAATCTGAATTTAGTGAGTTTTTTGCCTCTATTGCCAATTTTGAGCCTACGCCGCCAAGGCCTATGACTAAAACTGGTTCTTTAACTTGAAAACTCATTTCTAATCCTATTTCCTGATTTAGATAAAAAACCTTCTTACGTTTTTTTAATCAAATTTTAGATCGAAAAAAATTAGCTTGCGATCTTACCGATCAATCTCTTTACAGTAGCTTTTGTGATTTCAACTGTGTGTAGTTGTCCTAGTTCTACTTCCTCTTCGACTGCTATGGGCTTGTATGCAAAGTTTCTGCCCTTTATTCCCTCATCTGTCATTTCATCAAATAGGACTTTGCCTTTCCATCCGATCCATTTTTGATTACTCTCCATTGACAATTTGCTGATCTGCTCAAAAACTATCTTGCTTCTTCGTTTCATCTCTGCTGCATCAATTTGTTTCATCTCTGCTGCGTCTGTTCCTGGCCTTGCACTGTACTTTGATAGATTGACAACATCTGGTTTTGTTTCGTCTAGCAATGCTATTGTTTTTTGGAATTCTTCTTCTGTTTCTGTTGGAAAGCCTACAATGATGTCTGTGGAAATAGTAAAGTCTCCAAATCTCTCTTTTACTTTATTCACAATTTCTCTAAACGTTCCAGACGTGTGTCCCCGTTTCATATCGTTTAGTACTTTATCACTTCCACTCTGAACTGGGATGTGTAAAAATTTGAAAACTTTTTCATTATCGAAAGACTCTATCAAATTTTCTTTGATTCTTGGCATATACATTGGGTTCATCATTCCAACTCGTATCATGAAATCTTCTGGAATTTCTGTAACTGCATTTACCAGTTCTGGTAAATCTGTACCGATATCAAATCCATAACATCCATTATCTGTAGATGTTAACCATACTTCTTTACATCCCTCTTTAATTTCAGTTTCGAACTTGTCTCACAATGTCTCCTAATCTGTAACTTGAAAGATCTCCTTTGGATAATTTGGTTTGGCAAAATGTGCATTCACTCATACAACCACTTGCAATCTCTACAATTCCAACTGTTGGATTTAGCCTTACTTTGGGAAGTCCTACTTTGGACAAATCAGTGTCTTCTAAAGCAACTTGCTTTCTCCCAGCCAATGCTGAATCTATAATCTGAAGTGTTTTCCCTAATGAGTTAGGTCCCATCAGACTGGCATTTCCTGAGAATTTCTCAACGTTCTCTTTTTCGGCCTTTGGGAGACATCCTGCAATGATGAGTGGTTTTGTTTTTAGTGAGTTTATTCTGTACATCATTTTGTTTGCAGTTGAATCTTTGACTGAACATGTAACTACGATGTTCAGATCAGATTCTGAAGAATTGTTTGTTAGTGTATGTCCGCCATTTTTAATCAATCCTGAAATCATTTCTGAATCTGCAAAACTTGCAGAACATCCGTAAGCCTCTACGAAAATCTTTGCCATGACCTATCCGAACAGAGAATCAATCTCTTTGTTACTCATCAGTTTCTTTGAAACTACAAGTTCTCTGATAGTTTTTCCAGTTTTTAGTGATTCTTTGAAAAGTTCTGCAGACTTTAGGTATCCAATTTTTGGAGTTAGCAACGTGACAATCACAGGACTGTTTTCAATGTCTTCGCGTAGTTTGTCTTTGTTGGCAGTTAGCCCGTCAATTAGATTTGCAGAAAATATTGGCAGGAAGTTTTTGAGCATGTCAGTTGATTCCAACATGCACTTTAGCATTCCAGGTAACATGACATTTAGCTCAAACTGTCCGCCTTGAGCTGCACAAGAAACTGCTGTATCGTTTCCAATTATGTTGAAACAGATCATGTTCATACATTCAGCTAAGGACGGATTTACTTTTCCAGGCATAATGGATGAACCTGCATGAACTGCAGGAATTCCCAATTCTGCCAATCCTGCAATTGGACCTGATGCCATTAATCTAATGTCGTTTGCAATTTTGCCAATCTCTATTGCCAAGTTTCGTAATGCACTTGAGAGATTTGCTACTGCAAACTTACTTTGTAAACCGTGCTGCATGTCTTTTTCTGGCTTTAGTGATAACTTTGAAATTTTTCCAAGTTCTGCTATTGCAATTTTTCTATATCCTTTTGGGGTGTTGGCGCCAGAACCTACTGCGGTACCACCAAGTGCAACGTTTTGCAATTCTTTTTGTGCATCAACGATTTCTTTTCTTGCTTTAGAAATTGAAGTCGCGTATGCTGCAAACTCACTACCTAATGTCACTGGCAATGCATCCATGAGATGAGTTCTTCCGATTTTCTTAAATGATGAAAATTGTTTTGCTTTTTTAGATAATGATTTTATTAAAATGTCAATTGCAGGAATAGTTTCTTTTAGATTCATCAAAATTGCAACATGCATCGCGGTTGGATATGTGTCATTACTTGACTGTGACATGTTGACGTGGTCATTTGGATGCAGGAATTCATACTGGCCTTTTTTCTTATGCAGTACTTCTAGTGCAACATTTGAAATTACTTCATTAGAATTCATGTTGAATGCAGTTCCTGCACCAGAATTTATCATATCCACTACAAACTGATCAACATATTTTCCAGCTAAAATTTTATCACATGCTGCAATGATGGCTTTTCCACGTTTTGAGTCAATTGCTCTAGTTTTCATATTTGCAACTGCTGCAGACCGTTTTATCATGACAAACGACTTTATCAAATTCTCATGACTCTTGTTACCAGTCACATGATATTGCTTGATTGCTCTTCCTGTGAATGCTCCATAATATGCGTCATCTGGGATTTTGACCTTTCCCAGAGAATCTTCATCTAATCTGAATTTCATACTGACTTTACTCATTTTTCCCCATTATTCATTCTTTTTCAGATTTTTTTTAAAAATCATGTCTCAATAATGGGAATTATTATATAGGAATTGCTAGTGCGTTGCTTTATGAATAAGCGTACTAGTATGCTCTTTACTATTGCAGCAGTAGCTGTAATGGGAGCAACCTTATTCGGAAGCACATACACACAAACCCAGATTGCTGGACAATCACTTGACATCAACAAAATGGATGCCAATGTAATTGAACAAATCCATCAAATGGGCGGTTTACAACTTGTAATGCCTCAAGCATTCGCAGAAACTGATTGTGGTGCATTATCACAAACTGGACGAGACGTAGTCGAGTTCAATTTGACTGGTGAAAGTGTCGAACTTCCAATTATGGGAGGAAAAACTTACAACGCCATGACCTTTAGTGGACAAGTCCCAGGACCAACACTAAGAGTTACACAAGGTGATGTTGTAAAAATGACACTTACAATTCCATCAGATGAAGTTACTGGACACGGTAATGATATGCACGCATCTCAAATGTCAGCAGGAAACTTTGAATCCGTTAATCCGGGTGAAACAAGTCAATACTGTTACATTGCTGAAGCTGCTGGTGTTTTCAAATACCACTGTTCTGGTGTCAAACTAATTGGTATGGACCAACACGTTCTTTCCGGCATGTACGGAATTGCAATCGTTGATCCAATCAATGGATACAAGAAACTAATGGTAGAGAAGACAAAAGTTAGTGGAAGTGAAGTTTCATTAGATAGAAAATTCTACGATGCTGATGCATTAGAGTTCCAACTCCAATACAATCAATTGTACCTAACACCTGAAGGTAACTATGATGCAGGAGCAATGTTCCAACATCATAATACTGCAACAGTTGTTAACGGAATGCAATTTGGTTATGTACCAAACATGGCTCATAACTTACTCGTCAATGGCGATGTAAAGAAGAACATTTTTGTCGCACAACCATGGAATGGACTTGAACACAAGCAATACCAATCACAACTCTTGTTTGTTGAAAATGATCAACACGTGAGACTCTTTATCGAAAACCACGGTAACGAACCACTATTCTTCCACATCGTTGGGGAAATCTTGGACAGAGTTACCCAAGGTAACAGAGTACAATCCGCAGCAACTGAAACATGGTTACTCGGTGGATCACAGAACATGATTGTTGACTTGGTCTTTGATGAACCAGGTGCATATGCAGCAGTAAACCATGATTATGCAGCAATTTACACTGGCGCAGCTACAGTATTTGTAGCAGGTGACCCATTCGGCTTGAACCCAGTTCTAGTTGAGAAAGGAGTTATCCCAGCACCAGTAGCATCTTATGCATATGCTTTAGGCAATCCAAGTGATGCTGTCCCACCAATGGGAGCAAACAGTATTGCACATCCTGCACTAAACATCCACGGTTTAATGACTGATGATGTAGCTTCTGAAATGCAAGCAAGCGGCGATTATGTCGCACTATGGGAAGTAATTCCTGTGGTAGCAGAAATGCTTTCTTGATCTTTTAACATCTTTTTTTCTTTTTATTTTCTTAATGAATTATATTCAGTTGATCACTTTGTTTTCTTATGGGATTTGATGATTCTGTATTGATTTGTGATGAAGTGGATCCCATACTGAATAAAATTTTGATAGATAATGGACTAAAAGTTTCATATGAACCTGAAATTACTCCAGAACAAATCCTTGAGAAGATTTCAACTTTCAATATTGTCATTGTTAGAAGTAGGACTACTATCACCAAAGAAATGATAGAGAAAGCTGACAATTGCAAGATCATTGCAAGAGTTGGAGTCGGATTAGACAACGTTGATCAAGAAGCTGCTAAATCAAAAGACATTCGTGTAATTAACGCCGTTGAAGGCGCAATGAATGCAGTTGCCGAATTAGTTTTGGGTTTAATGTTGTCTCTTGCAAGACAAACTGGAAGGGGTGATAGAGCAATAAGAAATGGAGAATGGCTCAAAAAGGAACTAAAGGGAACAGAGCTTCGAGGAAAATATTTGGGAATTATTGGTTTAGGTAATATTGGAAAAAGATTGGCAAGACTTGCACGAGGATTAAACATGAACATTATAGGATATGATGTCATGCCAATTGATGAGGAATTTGCAAAAGAAGTCGGATTGATGAAGGCTGACTTGAACACTCTTTTACAAAGTTCTGATTACATCTCCATACATGTCCCACTTTTAGATTCTACATACCATCTTTTAGATGCAGAAAAAATGTCCACCATGAAAAAGACTGCAAAAATTATCAACACTTCGAGAGGTGGGGTTGTTGATGAGGATGCACTTTACAATGCCCTCAAAAACGGCACATTGGGTGGTGCTGCATTAGATGTGTTTGAAAAAGAGCCTGCCATTGGAACCAAACTTGCAGAACTAGACAATGTAATCTTGACACCTCACATTGGTGCTCAAACAAGCGAGGCTCAATCATTGGCTGCAAATGTGATTGCTGAAAAGATTATTCAGATTCTTCGTGGCGTAATCTAGTATGATTTCTGCCTGAACTTTAAAAATAAGTAAAAAAGCTTGACTTTTACGTGATTTATTGTCGTCTCTTCGTTTTTAACGTCCATTCAGAGGTGAATATACTATGATGGATAATTTCGCAGTAAATGAATTGTACTCGGAAAAACATATTCCCTTGCCTAATGTCAATTCTCTACTGAAAATTTCTCTTGGTCTGATGTTGTTCACTCTGATTTCCTTTGCACTTGTTTATGCCGAGTCACTTCCTGTTGATGTTGAAGGCACTTCCTTTGATGTTGAATACGATGTAACTGGAATGACTGTTTCTGGAATTGAAGCAGATACTGATTTAATTTCTTTGATTCTATTGACTGTTGATGTAACTGACTCTCCTGGAACTTTAGATATTACATTTGAGCGTTCTTTCTTTGATTCCACATTTGAAGGAGTAGATGATGACTTTTTTGTTTTAGCAGATGGTGATGAGCCAACTTTTTCAGAAACTGCAACAACTTCTCAAAGTAGAACTTTGAGTATTGAATTGCCTGCCGGCACTGAAGAAATAGAAATTATTGGTTCTGTGTTTGGTCAATCTGTAGAGGATTCAAACACCTGTTGAAGACACACCAGTTGAGGATCCACCAGTTGAAGACCCACCTGTAGAGGATACACCAGTTGAAGACACACCTGTAGAGGATGCACCAGTTGAAGACACACCAATTGAAGATACGCCTGTAGATGATACACCAAAAACACAATGTGGTCCAGGAACCGTTCTCAAAAACGGTGCTTGTGTATTAGATGAAAGATGTGGTCCGGGAACTATTCTCAAAGATGGAGCATGCGTACTTGATTCAACTCAAACATCTAGTTCCTCCAAAGGAATGGGCAAGGAGACAGTAATGGGATTTGCTGTAGCATTCTTAGCTGCTGGAATCATTGCAGTTGTTTTCGGAATAATTGCTAAGGCCAGTAAGAGCAGTTAATCACAAGACAGATTTTCTGAATTCATTATTTTACTAAAATCAAATCCTGATATCTGAGTTGTAGTTGAATATGGAATCACACCTAAGATTGGAATGTCTGCACGAACAAGTATGATGAATTGATTTGGATCGAGTCTGATGTCTCCTCCATTGAATTCAAAATCCAATGACATGAAAATATGCTGAGCCGCAGATAGTTCTTCTGATGAAAATTTCCCTTCCTGTACAGTTGATGATAGCGGATTCAGTGTAATTGAATTTACTGAGAATGAACCTAGATTATTTGTCTCAAAATATGGGGTGATTTCTAATTTTTCAAAACTAACCCAAAACGGCATTGTATTGCAGAATTCCATCTCTCCGTGATTTGACATTGTAAAAAAACTAAACTGCCCTGGATTGTCCCATCTGTATTCTAACTGCTGCATGCCAATGATACTCAATCCTGAATGCACAAATGGTAAAGTTATGACAATGATTGCAATAATTGCAATGATTGAATGTTTATTCATATTTCCTTTTCCATGTAAATTGGAAACCCGATGATGTTTCTCTCAAGCAAATTATTCATTGCATTGGAAAAACTATCATCTGATATTGCCCCTTCTAACCACCAATAACCGATATTTTTTACCCATTCGGGAATTTCTACATCATATACATTATTTTCATTTATTTCAAATGGGATTTTCACTAATTTGTTGTCGACATATTTTTGAAATGCATCTAGTAGAAATCCATCTGAAATATTACCTGAGAGCCAATTGGCCATTATTGGTTTGATTAGCTCTGGGATGCAAATCGAATCTGATTCTATCAATTCAAATTCTGATGAAGTTGTTGCTCCCGAATATTCCACA
The DNA here is from genome assembly GCA_942490965.1 of uncultured Nitrosopumilaceae archaeon. Taxonomy (GTDB): domain Archaea; phylum Thermoproteota; class Nitrososphaeria; order Nitrososphaerales; family Nitrosopumilaceae; genus Nitrosopumilus. The sequence continues at coordinate 10,012 of CALNZF010000024.1, forward strand.
TCTATGAAATATTTCCCTAGAGGAAATATTTCTGCCTCAAATGGAATCAATGAGGGAATTGGATTTTGTAATTCTGATATTGGTATTGGGATTGCACTGCTACCTTTTCCTGATTCATCTCTTATGTGAATTATTGCAGGGTCTCCAGTTATTTCAGAAACCTCAATTGTGTAAAATAATTTTTCACAATAACTGTAAGTGGTCTGCTCCATGATTATAGACACTGATGTATCTGCATGAACTTGGGGCAAAAAAGACACAATTCCAATAACTAGGATTATTGATAATGCCGATGTTTTGAGTTTCATCTTTTCTTAAAGTTAAACTGCTCAATAAAAATCTCAAAGCAATACTGGGAAATCTTTTTTAATAACTTTGGCTCACTTTATTTATCGAGTTTTCTGCGGAAGCAAA
>CALNZF010000025.1:0-4375 GCA_942490965.1 uncultured Nitrosopumilaceae archaeon
AGTTCACTTGCTGCGTATTTACAGATCGATTTTGTCAATTGCCAATTTTGAATTTTTCAACACTGGAAGGCCACTACTGTATCAATCTGCTTCTACCTGTCGCCCCAGATATCTGTGGTATTACAGTACAGATAACCACATTTGGCGTGCTCAACTTGTATTCTGGCGTGTCTATAGAACCTTGCAGGTACAAAATCTCCGAGACTTGTTGATTTCTTTTGATAATTTGCAGTTCCATATCAATGTTGCCAAAATTTGCAGTTTTTGCACATTTTCCAACTGAATTTCATCTTGCTTTTACAGATTTTGTACATTTTGTACACTTTTCAAGTCTTACTGGTATATATTTTGATATTACAAATCAAAATATACCAGTAGGAGTAATAACTGAAAAAGATATTGCAAAAAAATTATCAATTGGCACAAAACCAATAAAATCTGTAAAAGCAAAAGATTTCAAACCAAGAGAATTGTTTACTCTACTAGAGAGGGGATTCAGTTGGAAAATGTGCAAAATTAATGAAAAAACACAGAATCAGTTTGGTAATAATACTTGATAAAAATAAAACTCTTGAAGGAATTATAACAAAAACAGATCTAGCAACAGCATTCCTTACAAAAGGTTCAGATTCGATTAAAGTTTCAAAAATAATGAATAATAAAGTAATAACTGCAGAACCAGGCGATCCAATACTACACATAGAAAGTTTATTGATAAAGTATGGAATTTCTAGAGTAATTATCAAAAGAAATCAAAAACCAGTCGGAATAGTAACTTTCAGAGATTTTGTACCTGCAAAGATTCCTCAATGGATTGCAGAATCAGCAGACCCAAAAGAAGTTCAAGAATACAAATTCAAAAAAGGATTAGAAGAAACACACTCAAATCAAATGAGTTATCTATTTCCATTTCATGCCACAGACATCATGTCAACAAATCCAATCACAGTAGAGGACGACAAAGATGTTAAACTAGCCATTACTAAAATGATCAAATACAATATTAGTGGCCTTCCAGTGGTGAAAAATTCAAAATTAGTAGGAATTATTACAAAATCAGATATTGTAAATACACTAGCAAATTAATTCTATTTTACTATTAAAACTGAACAAGAGGAAGACTGTGAAATCTTGTTGGAGACGCTTCCAAGTAAAAGTCTAGATACTGAACCTAACCCTTTATTTCCAACAACTATAATATCACATTTTTCTTTTTTTGCAATTTTCTCAATTTCATTGACAATGTTTCCTTCTTTTAAGAAAATTTTTGGAGTGATTCCTTTTTTCAAAAGTTTTTTGTTTGCTTTTTGCAATATATTAGTTAGAAACACTTTCGAAGAGGTATTCTTTGGCACGATCTACCAAGTCCAACGTATTGTTCCTTCGCTGTTAAGAATGTTAAGACGAAATTAAACGCACCAGCAAGTTCACATGCACGCTCTAAACACTTTTCTGAATATACAGAACCATCAATAGGAACAAGAATTTTTTTAAAACTATTAATCATTTCACTATCAATACAGGTTTTTTAGACTTGTGTAAAACATAATTAGAGACACTTCCCAAGAAAATTTCTTTAGCAGAACTTCTACCACGTGCTCCAAGTACAACCATATCAATTTTGTTTTTAGGATTGTTTGCAAATCGTGCTATGTCATATCCAGGATCTCCCGCAATGGCTTTTCCTGTCAAATCAATACCTTTCTGTGCAGCTCTAACTTTGGCCTCACTAAGTAATTTTTTTACTTCAGTCATTGAATTAAAATCCAAAAATCCAAGAGGATGCAGCGCATATATCCCAGGCACCGTTTTTACTGCTAATGCGATAACTGTGCCTTGAGATTGTCTGGCAAGATGTATGGCCATATCCAAACCACGAATTGAATTTTTTGAACCATCAAGAGGAACAAGAATCTTCTTTGTTTTAACTACCATATTATTGTCAAACAAATTTTAGATTTATAAGAGTACCGTGATTGCCTCAGTTGATTTTCAGCCATGATAATTTAGAATTTATCTCATATAACTGAAAAATAATCACTCATCATGAATAGTACGTTTGTAAGTGATGTGATGAGTAAAAGCATACTAAGTTTAGACAAATCAACATCGGTGCAAGAAGCTGCAGAACATATGAAAAAATTATGCATAGGGTGTGTGATTGTAAATGACGACAGTAATCCAATTGGAATAATCACAGAAAGAGATTTTGTGACAAAAATTGCGGCAGAAGGTAGACCGTTGTTTACTGAAATTAAGGAAGTAATGTCATCGCCTTTGATTACAATTGATTCAGATGAAACTATATGGGAAGCATCAGAATTAATGAAAGAAAAATTAATTCATAAACTTCCAGTTAAAGAAAACGATGAAATTGTGGGGATCATTACAACCACAGACATTGTAAAAATTTCCAGTGTAGGGTCAGATTCAGAAATGCGTAGAATTTGTGATCAAATTCTTTTAAGAATGAAAAACGAGTAATCAAAAGAGATATTCACTTAAATTATTGAAATTAAGACCATTAACATTATGATGTCAGGGGATGCAGGATCAGCAGTTCTCGAAACAAGAGATGATGAAGCCAAAATATCAGATAAAACTAAAACAAAATTCGATGTGATAATTATCGGTGCAGGCCCTTCAGGATATACAGCTGGAATTTACTGTTCTAGAGCAGGATATGACACTTTAATTTTGTCAGGATTGCTTCCAGGTGGACAACTAGTCAACACAACAGAAGTTGAAAACTATCCTGGATTTGAAAACGGGATAATGGGTCCGGATCTAATGATAGACATGAGAAAACAATCACAGAGAATGGGCACCACGATTATTGACGATGTTGTAGTAGATGTAGACTTTAGACGAGAACCATTCAAAGTTCTAACAGCATCAGAAGAATTTGAAGGTCGGGCAGTAATTATAGCAACAGGTGCAAATCCAAGAAAGCTCGGAATAGAAGGAGAAGAGGAATTTGCAGGTAAAGGAGTATCATATTGTGCAACTTGTGACGGACCATTCTTTAGAAATCAAGAGATAGTAGTTTCAGGAGGCGGAGATTCTGCAATTGAAGAAGCAACATTTCTTACAAAATTTGCAACAAATGTTCACCTAGTACACAGACGAGGAGAATTACGTGCAAGTAAAGTTATGCAAGAAAGAGCATTTAACAATGGAAAAATAAAATTTCATTTGGATTCGTCTGTAACCAGCATTAAAGGGGATCAAAAAATGAGACAAGTTATTTTAAAGAATTTAAAAACAAATGAAGAGAGCATACTTGATGCAGAAGCTTTGTTTGTTGCAATCGGACACGTACCAAACACGCAATTATTCAAAGGTCAAATAGATTTAGATGATGAAGGCTACATCGTATTAAAGAATAAAACACATACCAACATGAAAGGAATTTTTGCTGCAGGGGATGTACATGATAGAAATTATCGACAAGCAATTACTGCAGCAGCTTTTGGATGTATGGCAGCAATAGATGTAGATAAATATCTCACTGAAAGCGCAGATAAGCAATAATGAAAAATGCTCAATGCAAAAAATGCCTAAATAAATTTCATCAGAAAGACATCTACACAATTCAACAATTTCAATATAGGAAAGAACCCACGTACGAATGGTCTGTAAAATATTTTGAAAAGTCAGGAGTTACGGAATGGGACTCATTGTGTGAAGAATGCATGTCATCATACGCAAAAGAATCTGAGAAAAAATGGAATGAATCAAAAATCTAAACTCTTTATTGTGAGATAAAAAATCAAGAGTGATGAGTCAAGATCCAGAAAATAAAAAAAAATCAGTTAAAGAGCACAGTGAAAAACTAGCCAAATTAGGAATGGATTTAGGAGAAATTCAATTCAGTTATAAAATTGAAGAAAAAATAACCAAAGAATATTGGCAGAAACGAATGGAAGATTTTAAAAAATACAATGAAAAAGGTTTGGAATACTATAACCAAGTTCATTCAATGATCAACTTGGTAAATAAAGAAGAAGCACAAATGTTTCTTTTACGTATTAGTAAATTCAGGCAATTAAGTACAACATTATCAGAAACCATGGAGAAAATTAAAGAGAATCCATCAATAATAGATTCTAAAGATAAACAACACAGTCCATGGAGTAAAGAAATTAAAAATCAAATCACAGAACAAAGTAACAAATGTTTACGACATGAAATGGACATGAATACAGAATTTAGAGAGTTTTATGAAAAGTATTTGAAAAAGATTCTCGAATGATCATCAATAGGCCAATTCAGACATGTGTTTTGCATCTTTAAGACAATTTTCAAATTCTTCTTCAGTCATCACATTTTGAGATGCATAAACACTTTTGAATTTCCTTCCATCATCGGCAAA
>CALNZF010000026.1:0-5317 GCA_942490965.1 uncultured Nitrosopumilaceae archaeon
ACAAATCGTTTGAAGCCGAATCAGGAATTGGGGATGGAATATCAAACAACTTCCCAATCGTAGAACTTTGCAAGGATATCAAATTTTGAGCTGAAGAAATCATCTGCTCCTCATTTGCTTGAGAAAAAACATCCGATGAAACAGTGAAAGTTGTTGATTTTGAATAATCACCGTAGAATAATTTTATTTCATATTCTCCAGAAAGTCCACAAATCCTACCCTCCAGTGGAATAACATCAGTGATAAAAGCACCATTTGGCAATGGCATCAATTGTTGAATTTGACACAGGTCTCCCTGCGGATTAAAAATCTGCATTATCAGAAAGGAGTCATCCAAAAGATTTGCAATTTGTCCATAAACAAACAAGGGTTCACCATTATCATAATCTCTAAAATTTTCAAGAACTGTAATTCTATCAGGAGTTTGCGCTGAGGCATATACGGGCATCAGTAGTATCACAAATAGGCTCAGTACGACCGGAATTTGACCCATAAGGATCCAAATCAAGGCTCATCATACTTAAAACTTGAGCAGCTATGCTATCAAAGACAGATTTGTTTTGAAAAATTAAGCCATGGCAACTAGCATTGAATAGTTGTTAGACTTAATTTTAGGCACAGTGTTTGTTTGGTTGTTCTGGTAAGTTACGCAATTTGAATGAAATTGCTCCAAAGTCATTGTCGAACATGCTTTACAGATCATACTGTTAGATTTGAAACATTGAGAACATTTTGTATTCTCATATAACTTTCCACCACAGTTTCGACATGATTCATCAGGCAATTATATTCAAATTGAATTATTAAGAATTCAATATAAGAAACACGAAGAATTTGTTCATCATAAAGCTCAGTGAGATGAAGATTATATTAGAAATCAAACGAGCACAATTCATGGATAAGGTTAGAAAAACTTTTGATAAATGGGCTCAAAACGGAAGAGCCGAATTAATGGAAATAGAACACGGAACAAATGTTTTAAAATTTTTAAAATATACATCATTTGATAAACCATTCACATTCTTAGATGTAGGCTGTGGAAATGGATGGGTGGTAAGGAAAATAGCAAAAGAAAAAAATTGTAAAAAATCCATAGGAATTGATAAAAGTAAAAAAATGATCATTCAGTCGATAAAAAAGAAAGAGAATGATAAAGAAGGATATTTTCACACAGATATTGAAACAATGGATTACAAAGGGAAATTTGATTTTATTTTTTCTATGGAATCGCTATACTATGCAGATTCCATAGAAATAGCATTAAAAAAAATATACAAATTATTAAAGCCAGGAGGCCAATTTTTCTGCGGCACTGATTTCTACGCAGATAACAAAGCAACCGCCAGATGGGCAGGAATCATGAAAATTCAAATGCACTTACATTCAAAAAAAGAATGGAGAGAATTATTCAAAAAAGCAAAATTTGAAGTAAAAACAAAACACATCAAAGATTTGAAAAATAGGAAAAAATGGAAAAGGGAATACGGGACATTATTCATCATAGGCACAAAGCCGGAAAAGTAATACTCAAATTCAATAGATACCCACAGACATCATGTGAGCTGGAGCACGACACGCTGCCACGGCAGAGGAAACTCCTCCCTCCAAACAGGAAATGTGATCTGGAGATAGATAATCAGAGATGGTTGGCAACGGAGCAGAAAACAATCCAATATGGCGCACAGTGACGGTGAAAACCTGAGGTTTCCATAAAAGGAATGAAAAAGACGACCCACATGGAGCAAAGCCAAACAGAACTCATAGTTCCTGTACTAAGTTCAGGTAGGCTGCAAAGCGAAATATCGTGAAAACAGAAGGAGGGTTACTCCCAGCACACATATTTTTTAAATTGGATAATATTTAAAATATGAAATTCATAAAAAACATGAATATGAGAAATAATGAAGGGATTCAGCATCACACAGTAAAGAACGTCTTACATGAATAGCCATGCAAATAGAAGCATCAGAATGATTCACATTACAAAGTCAAGAAAAAAGCAGAGATGTTATTTTAGTCCTTTTTCTAAAATTTCATTTACAATTCTAGAAAAACTAACAGTTGATGAAGATTCTTTGATTTTCTTTGCTTGTAAAGATCTAAGTTTTTTTGCAATATCGCTATTGAGCATAATCGTAAGCCTCTCAGACATAGTAAATTAATGAGTAGACCACTATTTTCAACACGTAAAAATTATTTATTCACTAAAACATCAAACATAATAGAATATTTCCATTTGTGGAAATATAGAATATTAGAATTATGATTAACTCATAGAGTTAACTTGTGCTTTACAAATTTCAGCACTACATCTGCATGTTCCATCACAAAGACATGCACCTTGCATTGCACAATCACATTCGGAGCCCATTTCAGCAGACGATGCACATCCACATGCTGCCTCATCTTGAGAAGGAGTTGTTTGTGGCGGAGGGCTCTTCTGTGAAGTCTCTTCATAAACAGAACGAGTTTGTTGATAACTAGTATCATCTTTTAAGTGAGCCTCACCCCTGTTGGTTTGATAGCCACCAGAAGATGCACTAGTTTGATAGCCTACCAATCTATTTGGATCAATTCCTTGTTGACCTTGCTTTTCATTTTTGAGTGATCTGCTACTAACAAAGAAAAATGCAATCCCTGCAACAGCAGCCAATCCAGCCATACCATAAACTATCATTACCGGGAAATCGCCAGTAGAGGTAGTCATATAGTCAGTAGGAGGAGTAGGAGTGACGCCTGCAATTTCAACTCCGTCTAAAATATCTAAAGCACCAAAACCAATTGTTGACAAGTTTCCTTGATCAGATGATTGAACACTTCTAACAGTATATGTCTCATCAGCCACAATTTGAGCTTCAAAAACCCTTTCAACTTGCCTTCCTTCTCTAATACTACTTTCGCCCATTGTCCATGAAGATACAACAAAACCGGAAATTTCTTCATCCAATCCAAATGTCCCAGCATCTACATTGATTCCAGTTGGATCAAACAAAAAGTGCCAATTAGTTAATGGTTGTTCTAAAATAAAGTCGGCATTAATGAGATGTCTACCTAAAACTTCTTCTGCCTCAGTTCCAGCAAAGTATGTGTATACTTCGGGTTCATGATCTCTTAAAATGTTAATCGGAATATTAATTTCAACGCCATCAATGTTAATTTCTTTATCAGTGCTTATTCCCCTCCATCCCAAATCTACCAATGTTCTTTGGCCATCATCTGTGATCACATAATCACTCAGAGTACCTTCTAAAATCACACGGTAGTCAATTGAAGTATTGATGTTTCTAGCTTTGAGATGAAAATCATATGTAACATTCAAGTCACTAATTTGTGCTTGACTGCCATCATTAGCAATGCCTCGATTTAATTCATGCATAAGGTCTTGAACTCCAGAATTTGAAGAATCTGCAGTTCCAGATACGGTCCATTCTTTTCCTTGTAATTCATCAAAAAGATTTCCGCCATTTGGATATTCTATAAAGACTGTTTTTAGATAAGTCATCTTAAATGGAGATAGTTCAGCATTAGGATTAATTCTAGCATCCAATTGGGCTGCCCAAACAGGAGTACTACTACCAACAACAATAAGAGTTGCTAGCAAAACAGACAAAATTACAGCCCGAGACACGTGTAAAATCGGTAAAATTATGGTAATAAACTTATCCAAATTACCTAGATCGGCAAATTTTGAAAAAGTAATATTGAGTAACAAACAAGGAAATTACAGTTTTAGAGGATATGATATGATTACAGTTTTAGCAGGAGGAACCGGTTCGGTGAAATTAGTTCGAGGACTAGTTGCCCAGGAATCCAAAGTTAATGTAATTAGTAATGTTGGAGACAATTATTGGCTATACGGACTTTATGTGTGCCCAGATATTGATACCATCATATACGGATTAGCAGATTTGCTTGATCAAGAAAGAGGATGGGGGATAAAAAAAGATACTTTCAACTTTTTACGTCAAATGGAAGTATTTGGAGAGGAGACTTGGTTCAGAGTAGGTGACAGAGATGCAGCCACTCACTTGATCAGAACTAACATGTTAAAAAATGGAAGAAACCTAAGCGACATTACAAAATGGATGTGTGAGAAATTTGCAGTAAGTGCAAACATCATACCAGTTACAGATAACAGTATTGAAACAAGAATTACCACAGACAAGGGAGAATTACATTTACAAGAATATCACGTCAAACATAGAGGAAAAGATCCAATTGAGGGAATTCAATATATCGGAGCAGATAAAGCTCGTCCAAATCCAGAGGCAATAAATGCAATTCATGATGCAGACATGGTAATTTTAGCTCCTGGAAATCCATTAACATCAATTGGTCCAATGTTACAGATTAAAGGAATTAGAAAAGAATTATCAAAAATAAAGAAAAAGTTGTAGCAGTCAGTCCATTGATTGGCGATGATGCAATTAGTGGACCAGCAGCAAAATACATGCAGGCTGCAGGAATTGAGTCAAATGCCTATGGATTAGCAAAAATGTATTCAGATGTATGTGCAAACATCATCGTAGATCCAAAGGATAGAATGCTGGTTAAGAAAATTCAAAGTTTGGATATGAAAGTTTTTGAAACAAAAATCACTATGAAAAATAAAATTGCTGAAGACGCATTGGCAAATTTCATTTTAAAACAAGTACACGTGTAATTTGAAAATAGCCGCAATTATTCCTGTAAAGACTTTCTCAAAAGCTAAAACTCGTTTAAATTTATCCCCACAACAAGTTGAAAAATTATGTAAAATAATGCTAGAAGAAATTTTACATACTTTATCAATTTCACCTCAAATTGAAAAAACAGTAATGATAACTAAAGAAGAAAAAGCAATTGAGATTGGGAAAAAATTTAACACGGTAACAATTATTGATGAAAAAGAAGAAAGTGTTAACAGCGCAGTTGCATTGGCAGACAAATATCTCTTAGAAAATAATTTTGATGCATCAATTGTATTTCCTCAAGACATCCCATTTATCAAAACTCAAGATATTGATTTTATGCTAAACTACAAAATGCATCCAAATTTTGCAATTATTGTACCTTCCAGAAGATTTGATGGCACTAATGCTTTGGCAAGAATGCCAGTGGATTTAATGAAAACCCATTATGATGAAGACAGTTACAAAATCCACATGAATACTGCAAAAGAGTGCACACTCAATGTTGCAATGGTATTTGTAAAGAGAATAATGTGGGATGTAGACAATAATGAAGATATCAAATTTTTGTTAGAACAAAATGAAAAACCAGAGATATCGGAAAAAATCAGGGCAGTGTTAGAATTAAAATAAAATATTTATCATCA
>CALNZF010000027.1:0-3020 GCA_942490965.1 uncultured Nitrosopumilaceae archaeon
CTCAACTGGATTTGGGTAAACAATCTTATGAATCAGAAAGCAGACCTTAATCCTTCTTCAGCAGAACTACTTGACTGGGTTACTTCTGGTCAAATAGACGCAATGAGAAAATAAACGTGCACACCACGTTGTCTTTTTGTTTTTTAAATTTTTCAATCTAAATTCTGCGCACGTGTTTTGACTCGATCATTTTCATAACAGGGTTATGAATTTCAATCATGGTTTAAATAGGTACCAAGCAATCTAAACTTTGTAATGCCAATAGCAATACTTCCAGACATTGATGAACAAAGATGTATCGGATGTGCACTATGTGTAGAAATCTGTACAACTCTTGGTCCTGATGTCCTTAGAGTCAAACCTGTTGAAGGTTGGAAGAGAGGTAAAGCATTTGTTTTCTACCCAGAAAGATGTATTTCTGATGGTGCATGCATCGGTGTATGCCCAACAAAATCAATCTTTTGGATGAGACCAATGAATTACACAGCTGGACAACCAGTACCTCTTCACAAAAACGGTATCTTCATCAAAGGTTGGGCTGAAGACGCCGCTCTATAAGCAGCATCTTTTAGCACATTCTTTTTTCTTATTTTTAATTACCAAAAGATTTTCTCTTGATCTCTTTTGGTAAACTTTTTACAAAATGCTTTAGGAATGCATCTTCTTTATCATAATGCATTTCTAAAAATTTATTGTTGACAAAGAAATCATTCCATGTTTTTTCAAATGCTGGGAATTCATTTGGTTCAAAATCTATTCTAGCAGTTTCATGATGTGCAGCTGGAAAAATATCTGAAATTTCAATTGGTATTAACCCCAATATTGGATTATATTGGCATACTTGGAACGAATCAAAATCTTTGATTTTCTTTTTTAATCCGACATACTGGTGAGAAAGATATCCTGGTTTTGAACTTGATTCTTTAGTAATGATTAATCTCTTTTTCTTTGATTTGAATTTCCTAACTATTTTGTGAAATGATACAACTTCTGGTCTGTACTGATCCTCTTTACTAAATAAGAAAATAGCTTTTTCCTTAAATTTTGGAGTACCCAAACCAAGAAATTCATAGTTTTCAGTCATAACCTCAATCATTTCAAATAATTTTGGATGAGCCCTTGCTTTTTTAATTACATATTCCCACAGTCTCCCTTCATGTATTGCTTGTTTAACCTTGTCAACTTCTAGCTTAATTGCATACAAATTATGAATTGCTAATTGATTGATCTTTTCAGTTGGCTCTAATTGGCGAAATTCATCAGGAGTATATTTTGAACATATCTCACAATTACATGGAAATACCGTAATATCTGATAAATATCGTGTGCCATCGTCAGTGATGTATCTTAGTTGTTTTGCATACAGCATGTATGATGCTGAATCAAATGTATCGCAGCCTAATGCTATTGCAAATGGTATTGTGAGAGGATGTCCTGCACCAAAAAGATGTAGTGGAATTGAATGCGGCATCTGTTTTTTTGCAGCCACTATCATCTGTGCTAATAATCTGTATTCATATGACTCCATAAATTCAACTGGACTTCCTAATGCAAGCATTTGAAATCCCATATCTACCAAACTCTTTGTAGATTTTGCAACCAAATCAAAGTGCTCTCCTCCTTGAATTGGCCCAATCCAAATTTGACCATTATCTGCCCTTCCATCAAGAGTTTCTTTTGAAACTTTTAGAGTGTGTTTTACATATTCTTCCGCTTTTTTAATTGGCATTCCGTATCCTGTTGGTTTGTCCAACGGAATAGCAAAATCAGTTAAAATCCCTTTTTCAAAATTTGCCATATCTGGTGGTGATACATCAACATCCCCATATTCAAGAACTTGATATCCTCCAGAATCTGTCATGATTCCTCCATCAAAATTAATTATCTTGTGAATTCCTTTTTCAACAGCATCATCGCCATAATTGTTTCTTGTAATGTATGCATTAGTAATTACTAAATCAAAACCCATTTCTCGAATTTTTTTAGATGGGATTGTTTGTTTGACGGGATGAATAACGGGAACATATGCTGGAGTCTCAATTTTTCCATGATTTGTATAAAGTGTTCCAATTCTGCCAGCTAAATCAGTTTTTGAGATTTCAAACAAGTAATTACACAAATTTAAAGGCGTTATTTAATCAATCAACAAAAAATTTTCCCAAATCATTATTTTTTGTCACTAATTCAAGCCAATCTACTTCCTCATTTCCCTTTTTATTCATAATTACACTCATAATTTTCTCAAGCATTTCTGCAACTGTTTTCCCACTGACGTTAATCTGAAATGTTTTTTCTTGAAATTTACTAATTGCATCATTTGCTATGATTCCTAGAATTTCACTACCTGTGTTGTCTCTAGTTTTTTTATCAGAATACTTCCTATCTTTATAAACTGGAATTAAATCATAAGGGCTTCTTCTTAAGACTATCATTATCTTGACTTGACTTTTTTTAAAACATACGGGGCTAAATGTCCTACAACTACATTATTTTCAGAAACTTTTTGTTCAAGTATTTTTTCCAATCTTCCAACATCTATGTCGTTTGTATCTCCATTTTTTTCAAAAAATCCTGAGTCTTTTGCAATTTCGTTAATGTCTATTATTGACAGCTTCATTCTATTGGCAATTTGTTGTGTAATCGTGTGTTTTCCAACACCTGGATTACCTGTAATTACAATGGACATGATATGAAATCATGATTGACTAGATTAAACGATTTCTGCAATACTAATAAGTAGAATTAGATTTTTGAGAGTATTGCAAATTGGTTTACTGGGAAAAGCAAATGTTGGTAAATCTACCTTCTTCTCAGCTGCAACTGAAACACCAGTTGCAACAGGAAATTTTCCTTTTACAACAATTGAACCAAATGTGGGGGTAGCATATGTCAAAGCAGATTGTGCTTGCAAACATTTTGAAATCAAACATGAAAATGAATTGTGTGTAAATGGCACACGTTTTATTCCTGTAAAACTCATTGATGTTGCAGGATTAGTTCCTGGCGCACATGAAGGTAAA
>CALNZF010000028.1:0-4702 GCA_942490965.1 uncultured Nitrosopumilaceae archaeon
TCAGGCATAAAATTTGACCAAAAGTGTGATTTTTCTGTAGAAGAAGTAAAATACGCCGAAACAATAGCATGATTTCCAATGGATCCTACATATGATGAAATCATAGCAGCAAATGCATTACGAGGAAATGAGATAAAAAAAACACCCCTGATACATTCGCCTGTATTTAGCGAATTAACAGGATCCGATGTTTATCTAAAAGCAGAATTCAGACAAAAGACGGGTTCATTTAAAATTCGGGGAGCTTATTTTAAAATAAAATCTTTGTCAGATGAAGAAAAAAAACATGGTGTTGTTGCAGCATCTGCAGGTAACCATGCACAGGGTGTTGCATTTGCATCATCTTTAGAAAAAATACCATGTACAATTGTAATGCCAAAAAATGCATCCCCTGCCAAAGTGGCAGCTACTAGAGGATATGGTGCCAAAGTCGTACTGGAAGGCATCAATTATGATGAGTCTTCAAGTAAAGCTAAGGAAATATCTCATGATACGGGAGCTACTATGATTCATGCATTTGATGATCCACAAATAATTGCAGCTCAAGGAGTAATAGGGCTTGAGATATTGGATGACCTGCCAGACGTTGATGAAATCTATGTTCCAATAGGTGGAGGAGGCTTGGCATCTGGAATATTGATTGCCATTAAAGAAAAAAATCCGCAAATCAAAATTATTGGTGTTCAATCAAAATCATTTCCATCCATGTATGATTCTCTTAAACATGGCTCTATCACTGCAAGTGGAGGTGAAAGAACAATTGCAGACGGCATATCCGTAAGAATTCCAGGACAATTAACATTTGCAATCATCAAGGAACTGATAGATGAAATAGTTCTAGTGGACGACATAGAAATAATAAAAGCAATGTTTCTGTTAATGGAACGAATGAAGTTTGTAGTAGAACCTGCAGGTGCTGCAAGTTTGGCTTATCTGATATCTAAAAAACCGGCAGTGGGTAAAAAAGTCGTAGCTGTTTTGGCCGGAGGTAATGTGGATATGTATCTGCTGGGACAAATAGTGGATAAGGGTCTTGCCGCAATGGGCAGGTTACTAAAATTATCCATTCTACTTCCTGATAGACCTGGAGCATTCAAAGAAATTGTTGATGAGATAACTTTGGCCAATGCCAATATAGTTGAAGTTGTTCATGACAGACTAAGTTCCGAAATTAGTGCAGGTTCTGCAGGAGTGACTTTGAGTTTAGAAACGCAAGGAAAAGAACAAGCCGAATTACTCATTAATGCACTAAAAAAGAAAAATATCCAATTTACGTTACTTACTTAGCTATTTGAATTTCTTTTTGGCGAATTTTGAAAGACCTTCTTTTTTCAATTGATTGGATTCCCTCATAACTGAATTATGCTGATTTGATTTGTGTTCTTTTAATTTCTTTTTTAAATCTGGAAATTCATTTGCAAGCATTTTCATTGCATAAATTCCTGCATTCCCTGCTTTGTTTATTCCCACAGCTACTACTGGAGACCCTGATGGCATCTCAGTAATAGATAGCAGTGAGTCTAATCCTCCAAAGGCTGAAAATTTTGTAGTGTTTGATTTCTTTGGATTTTTATCATTGTATACTAGTATTGGCACTCCAATTACTGGAATAGTTGTATGTGATGCAATCATTCCAGGCAAATGTGCTGCACCGCCAGCACCAGCAATAATGATTTTAAATCCCATATCTTCTGCATGTTTTGCATATTCTGCTAGTCTTGCAGGTGTTCTATGTGCAGATACGATTTGATCTTCGTGTTTAATTTTATACTCATCTAAAATCTCTGCAGCACCTTGCATAATCCTGCTGTCTGAACTTGATCCCATAATTATCCCTACAAGAGGTTTTTTGGAATATGCCATGATAATAGGAAAAACTAGAGGTAATTAACAATTCTGTTATCGGATATTTTGAAATTGTCATTCTAAATAACATTAGATATTTTTAATCCAAAAGATATGCAATTTGTAATGGGAAAGGTTCTTGGAATTATCGGTGGAGGTCAACTAGGAATGATGATTGCTGAGGCTGCAAAAAAAATGCCAGATGAAATATCTGAAATTATTGTATTGGATCCGACAGAGAATTGTCCTGCATCTCAAGTTGGCGCAATTCAAATTGTTGCTGATTTTAAAGACAAAGATGCAATTATTGAATTGGCAAATAAATCAGATATTATCACTTACGAAATTGAATCTGGAGATAGTGATGTTTTAAAATCAGTCGAAGATAAAGCTCAAATCAACCCTTCGCCTGAAACTTTGAAAATAATTCAAGATAAATTTTTACAAAAGTCTTTTTTAAATAAAAACAATATTCCAGTTCCCGAATTTATAGAAATAAAAAATATTAATGATGTCAAGATAGGGTTGGAAAAATTTGGATTTCCTGCAATGTTGAAAGCTCGTAGGGATGCATATGATGGGCGAGGAAATTTTAAAATTAATTCTGAAGATGAAATCCAAACTGCTTTTGATTATTTTAAGGGTCAGCCACTGCTTTTAGAAAAATTTGTGCCCTTTAGTATGGAGGTGTCAGTTATAGCTTCAAGGAATACTAAGGGACAAATCAAAACATATCCACTAGTTGAAAATATTCATAAAGAAAATATTTTACGAGAAACAATTGCTCCCGCTAGAGTTTCTGATGAAATTGCAAAAAAAGCAGAACGAATAGCAGAACAGACAATGAGCATGTTAAAAGGTGCAGGGATTTTTGGCATAGAGATGTTTGTAACTCAAAATGGAGATGTGGTGATTAATGAAATAGCACCAAGAGTACATAATTCAGGACATCATACATTGCAATCTAGCGAAACATCTCAATTTGAACAACACTTGAGAGCAATTTTAGGATTGGATTTGGGCAGTACTAAATTAATTCACAATTCAATAATGTACAATATTTTGGGAAGTGAGGGGTTTACAGGTGAATATGGGCCGTTGGATATCTCAGATACTGGAGTGTTTTTGAAAATGTACGGTAAAAAAATATCAAAACCTCTACGAAAATTAGGACACATCAACATTGTTGGAATGGATGGTGAATCCATTGATGAATTATTAGAAAAACTACAAACAATAAAACAAAAAACAGTGATAAAATCATCTGATTAGATTTATTAATTGATGAAATCGAAATTTCACATGGCCTTAACTCCAGCATTAATCATAACTGGTATTGCAATTGCATTATTGGTAGTTTATGGAATAGATGTTGTGGTGGGTTATAGTTCGGATAGTGGTGACGGGTTTATTCCATTTGATCATAAAATAAGAGGCATGGGGTTGGGACTTCCAGCTTTGATATTGCCAATTATTGCATATTTTATTTCAAGAAAAGAATCCTCAAAATCTCTTGGACTCATGATAATTGTTGCAGGCGTATTGATCATAATAGGTGGCGCTGTAGTGATTGGAAACGCAGATGCCATGGAAGAAGCATCTGGACGTAGCATACTAGCTGAAACAATCCCATTGATTGTTGCAGGATTAGTTCAGATCGGATTAGGCATACTTAAAATTAAAAAATCTTAAACGATTAGCAATGCCTACTTGTTCAAAATGTGAAAATGATGTCAAAAAAGTATATGATTGTGACCATACAAAGTTTGAAGATTATTGTGTGGAATGCTACACTGAACTGCATTACTATCTGACAGAGAGTGAAAATTCATGTTAACTGACAAAGACATTGCAATTTATGCTCTAGGCAAAACCGAGGGCATTCATTCTATTGCTGAAACTTTGGGAAAAGGGCTTGATGATGAAAAATACATAGAATCTTGGAATAAAAATATGAAGATGTTGGGAATTGAAATGCCATTAAAAGAACTAGAACAAATCTATAATGAATTTGCCAAAAAGATGGAACAGATTGTAAAATCTGAAAACATAAAACCATAAAAACCTGCTAGTAAATAGATGAAAGCAATAATTTTAGCTGGAGGCAGGGGAAAAAGATTAAGGCCAATTACAGATTATGTTCCAAAACCACTAGTACCAATCAAAAATATCCCAATCATAGAATGGCAATTGAAATACCTTAAAAAATTTGGAATTGACGAAGTAATCATTTGTACAGGTTACAAACAAGAGATGATTGAAGATTACATTAATACTAAAAAAATTGGGATTAAAATAAAATTCTCTATTGAAAAAACCCCTTTGGGGACTGGTGGTGCAATAAAAAAAGCAGGTAAAATGATTAAAGATAAATCATTTTTTGTGATAAATGGAGATACGATAACCAACATAGACTTGAAAAAATTGTCTGAAAAAGTAAATTCAATTGCATCAATAGAATTGAAAACGAAATACGGAATTTTAGAAACAAAAGATGATAGAATCATAAAATTCAAAGAAAAGAAAGAAATTTCAGATGTATGGATGAATGCAGGGATTTATCATTTAGGAAAAAAGATACTACTAGATTTACCTGTAAAGGGAGATGTTGAAAAAACAGTTTTTCCAGATTATGCTAAAAAAGGAAAACTACACATTGTAAAATTTAGAAATGTGAAATGGTATTCTGTAGATTCATTCAAAGATATGGAAGAGTGTTCCCTAGAAGTAGAGAAAATAATAAAATAAAATATAGAATACTATGCTCCGGTTCTGTGCAAAGTGACCATACAATATGCTATTTCTTCTACAAAGCGCTCATCTTTGCTAATTGAAGCATATTTTGTTGCATTGTCCC
>CALNZF010000029.1:0-6170 GCA_942490965.1 uncultured Nitrosopumilaceae archaeon
AAGACGAACCTAAAATTTCTTAAATATCCCAAACAATAACATTTATACATTTGAATTCTCGTATCTAAATCTGAATTTGTATTGTTTCAAAAACCAATAAAAGAAGATGTCTTAAAACGTGCTATTTTAGATTCAAAATACAACGTTGAATATCATGCAAGCAAAAACACGTATCATTTATCAAAATCTCTTACCAATAAAGGTACAATGACTATCTTACAGCAAGAAGAATTAGATTTAACTCCAAATTTAGATGAAAAAATAGGAATTGGTGATAGTGGATTAGATATCCCAATGTTTGAATATTGTGATGAGGGGATTCATGATGAGAACTCCAAATAATAAACTAAAAACAGAATTAAAACCTCTAAAATCTAAATTACACTATTATCAAAGAGTTACCACCAAAATCATTGAAGTAATTTACACGAAATTATTTCCACATGGTTAATTTTTCTCTAATTTTATCTGAAAATATGTTTAACTATAATAAACAGATTATTTTCTCTTTATCGTTTAGATATGATAGTTAGTCAGGTATGAATACGAATTATTTCGCTTTTTTGAATATATGATCGAATTTTTAATGATCTACAATATGCTTAAGTTCATACAAAATCATGAAAAACAAGAAAATTGCCTAAAATAATGGAATGAAAAAATTATGACTAACAAACAAATTCCAAATTCTAAAAAAAACCCTATCTAAGCAAGATTATGTTAAAGATTTTCTTCTCAACATAGCGCCTTTTACAATAATAGGCATAATTCTCATTGTATTGAATCCTATTGATGTTAAACCATTTGTACATGAAGTCATTCTAATTTTCAAAGAGCGTTGAACATTCTTCCCACAGTATTCAACTGATAATTACTGCCATTGTGATAATCTCTGTTTTCTATTTGGGAAAAATACATGATTATAGGAAGGAAATGATAATTAAATTTTCAAAAATGCATTCTTCTAAAATTCTAGTATTTCTGAAGAACGAAGAAATCAATAATGGTTGGGATGGATGTTGGGAAAAAATTGATGAAGGTGCACAGAAAATCTTCTAAAATAATAATTTTAACTACTGTGGTGATGGTCTCTCTTTTTTCTACTGTCTGGATTGCGCTTTTAGTTAGTTCTTTTCTGAAGAAGATCGATTTGTTGGCTTTTCACTAATTTCTCTTAGGATTACTGGGTCAATTTTTTATGTTTTGGAGAACTTTGAAAACTTGATCTTTTCCTCTGAAAGGCGTAACAATTATGAACCGGGTGGCTATTTTTAGTCCTAATGAGAATTAATTTTTCGATGAATATTTTTGGAATCTATTTTTTTATTTCTTAAACATCTGTTTTTTCAAAGTGCCTAGTGCTATTGAAGAATTGGGTAAGGAGATGATACTAAAACGATATCATGTATAAAGTAAATCAAGTAACCCTGAATGAATACGATAAGGTTCTCAAAAAATACCAAAATTGCAATAAGAAAATTTGAGTAAGGTTTTACCTATTTGTAAATTATAGAATTTAGTCAACTTTTGAGATAGTTATTATACCATTGTAGGAAGGAAAAAAATTGTGCAATATTTTCAAGCAGTACAACAAGGAAAGCAAAGAGCAAGTAAATCACAAATGAAAATATTTGAAGTTGCTGGATTTGGTATGCTAACTCTGACAACGAAAAAGATTGATGGAAAATTTTATCCTGTTGGAGAAGAAGAATTTACTGCGGTAATTAATTCTGAAGATGGTCATGTTGCTGTAATAGTAGATAAAGATGGATTTACCAAGGCTCAATCCAAGGCTGTGGAGAAAGAAGAAGCATTGTCAATTTACAAAAAACTACGAGATACTGGAATTCCCGAATATCCAAAAAATGACATTCAAATTTGGTCTCAGACACGACCTACAATTCAAAACAATTCTTCTGATTGATTATTTTTAAGAAAGAATGATTTCGGTGCCAACATCTCCACCTTTAATTGCCTTTTCAATAATTTTTGGGTCTGCTTTTAGAATCCTTGTTTTGATTTTTGAACGCTCAATGATTTTTAGAGCAACAATATCCATCAAATCATAGCCACCCGCGATAGAATCTTCATGAACCAACATATTTCTCAAATTTTTCAATTCTATTTGTTTGAATTTTTTTGCTTTTTTGAATTTGTTAGGATCCATATCATAAACTCCATCAACATCAGTAGCATTAAGAAACTGTTCAGCTTGGATTTTTTCTGCGATCAATGCTGCAGTACCATTAGTACTTTGACCAGGATGAAGACCTCCAGCCACAACAATTAATCCATCATCTACCGCATGTTTTACTTCTTGTAAAGTGGTTGGTGGATGTGAATATGCCTTATTTTTTAAAGCATAAATGAGTAATTTTGCATTAAGTCTAGATATTTCAATTCCTAGTTCATCAAGAGTAGATTCATCAGCTCCTGAAGATCTTGCATGAGAAATGTAATGCCGTGCAATATTGCCTCCACCAGCAATTACAATAGGTTGACAAAATTTACTAATTTTTACTAAAAATGCAGCATAATCTTTTAGAACTTTGACATTATCCATACCAAAAACTCGTCCAGATAATTTAATTACAATTCGTTTTTTCATTTCAGATCACCAAGTATTGATTTTGCGGCAATTTCAACTTTTTTTCTGTTCTTTTGATGAGTGTAAATTCTAAGTATATTCATAAAGCCAGAAATGGCTGAAACCACAGGTATTTCAGAAATCGGCATCTCTTTTGCAGATGATTTTGTACCCTCATGAGTTATCAGAATGATTGATTTTGACTCGTTTTTTGATGGAGCAAGAGGGATAGATGGGGTAACAGAACTATCTACAAAAATTTCATTTTCATCAACTTTAGATTTTTTGGAAATTTCGATTCTAAGTTCATTTGTTCTAGTTTTTTTCAAATTTGTTTGATTGGTAAGAATTCTTTCAAATACACATTTTAACAATTTTCTATTTTGATAATCCTCTGCAAATTGCCTTGCACGTTTCAGTTTGGAAGATTTTGATGAAATCAAAGTTGATAGAACATACTCATCAGTTAATTTGACAAATTCATTTAGATTAAAAGATGTAAAACCAAACTCATCATCAGATAATTTTAACGCTTCAATGAGCATAACTTCTGCAGCACGTACAGTTTTATGAAAATATACAGCTTTGAACATCTGATATCTAGAATGCATCATAGATTCAAAAGAATAAAGTGCTGAACGCTCCAAAGCAAGTTTATTTTTATGAATGTCAAGAGATTGTGTAATTCTTTTATGATCAATTTTTGCATGTTCAGCTCCCGTAAAATAGCCATCTCTTAACAAATAATCCATCATATCTGCACTCAAAGCACCTGAAACAATTTCATTAAGATATTGAAATTTTGATTCTCCAAATGCAATATTAGTAATTAGTTTTTTATCAAATCCAGTTTTTGATAATATATCACCAATTTCAGAATTTAAAATAATTTTTTTTCCATAATCTTCATGTGAAATTTTTTTTTCTTGTATTATTTCTTCAAATAAATGAGAAAAAGGTCCGTGACCAATATCATGTAACAACCCTGCAATACGTAAAATTTGAACATCATCAGAATTTAAAAGTCCTTTTTCGTTTAATGCAAAACCAGCTTGACTAGAAATATGCATAACTCCTAGAGAATGTTCAAATCTACTATGTTGCGCCGAAGGATATGTCAGATGTGCACCAGATAGCTGTTTTATCCGTCGTAATCTTTGAAAAAGTGGATTGTCAATTATTGGAAGTTCATAATCGTAGACACGAATAAAATCATGAATTGGATCAATAATATCTAGATAATTTTTTTTCATAATCCTAATTTCTTTGAAAATATTTTTAAAATTTCTTCATGGACTTCAGTTTTAGATTTGGTAGCATCAATTATTTTCCATCCTTTTTTCTTGGCAGCAGATCTGTAAAGATTAGAAATCTTTATAGAAAATTCTTTATTTTTTTCAAACTTGTCTCTTTTCATTACCTTTCCACCAATTTTGTTTTTTGGTGTTCTTGAAAATGATTCTTTTTGTGTAACATCAAGTAAAATAACAAGATCAGCCTTTGGAAGACCTTCATCAAGACTTTCAAGCCATTTTTGTTTTAAACCATTTGCCAATCCATAAACCAGATTAGAATGATAATATCTATTCATGATTAAAATAGAATTTCTCTCCTCAGCTGCTAAAATTGCATCAAGTTTTTCCCATCTGTTTGCTGCTAAAAGACAATGAATCACTTGTGGAGGAAATTTTCGCTTTCCATCCAAATATTTTCTAATTTCTTTACCAATTGGTGTTTCATAGTCAGGAAAATGAAATAATTTTGTTTTGATCTTTTGTTTTTTGAGAGCTTTTTCCAATAGAGTGGATTGGGTTAACTTACCTGCCTGATCTCCACCTTCAATTACAATAATCATAAGTTATCAAAACTGAGAAATTAATTGATTAAAAATCTATCAAAGTTTATAACCAAAAATTGAGCACATAACACAAAATGGGACTTGTGAAAGAAGTAATCAAAGAGATTGGAAATAAATCAAGAGAATTCTATGAATTTGTTTTACCACCAGTCGACATGTATCTCAATGATAAAAATCTAAAAATTATGATTGACATTCCTGGATTTACAAAAAAAGAAATTGAATTATCTTTATGTGGAGATATTCTATCTATTAATGCAAAAAAAACAATTGATGAAAAAAAATCTGAATTTTTAATATCAAACCAAAGACCAAATGTAATTGATAAAAAAATTAGACTGCCTATTGAAATTAAGCAAGGTGAGGAAAAAATTGAATCTGCAAAATATGAAAATGGTATTCTTACATTAATTATACCTGTTATAAAAAAAGGAAAAGATATTACAATAGAATAATTTAATATTTTCTAAAAAATCCTGAAATCATCATTATTAAACCAGAAGCAATTATTCCAACTAATCCAAGTGATTCATTTGTTTGATACACAAATACCGAACTAATTAAAATTGCAGATGCAAATATACTTCCACTGAGTAAAACTACAGGTTGTCTTTTTTTCATAAAAATCTGAGCTTCATCCATGAGTTTTTTCATCTCAGGTCCTAATCTAAGTGCTGTGTCAATTGATTTTGAGAAATTATTGAATGAAATCTTTAATTCTTCAACATATGCAAGAGGAATAAGATTTTCTTCTTGTAAAATATTTTTTAAAACTTTGACGAATTTAAAATCTACATCATGGGTTTTGTAAATTCCTTCAATGATTGATGCCATTCTCATATACAAAGCTAAATTCTTAGGTAATACAAAGGGGAATTTGCTCATCGTTTGGTTTGCAAGCTCCATTAAACTTTGAACTTCCATTTCATCAGGTTTATTTCCATGCATTGCACGAATTGAGAGTTCAATTCCTTTTTCAATTACCTCTCTATTGTAACCAGGAGTTAGCATTGAAAGATCAATCATGGCATTAACTACTCTGGGAGGATTTTTTTCAACTAGTGCTAGATATAGTCTGATTAGTTTAAATCGTGTTTCATTGTTTATTCGTCCTACCATGCCATAATCATACAAAATGAGTTTTCCATCATCAGTTACTGAAATATTTCCAGGGTGTGGATCTGCATGAAAAACAGAATGTTTGAGAAGCATTGTAAAAAATACCTTATGAACATCAATTACAAGCTGCTCTCTATCAATTCCTTTTTCATCTAAAGCTTGAACATTGGTGACTTTAATTCCTGGCAGATATTCCATAGTAAGGACATTTTTTGATGAATAATCATCATAGACAGATGGCACAACGACATTAGGTGAGTTGGCCATATCCTCTTTGATTCTCTTAAGATTCGCAGATTCGTTTTTGTAATTCATTTCTTCATGAATTGTTTCAATAAATTGAGAAAGCATGGCTTTTGCAGAATAACGTAAATTTGGATCAACAAATCTTAATGCTAAAGGAAGAACTCTTTTGAGAACTTGGAGATCTTTTGCTACAACTTTTTCAATTCCGGGTCGTTTGACTTTGACAACAATCTGCTGACCAGAAATTGTTCCACGATAAACTTGACCTAATGAAGCACCAGATATTGGATTAGGATTAATCTCATCAAATTTTTCATCAATAGGTCCAAGATCTTTTTCAATTATTGGTTTTACTTGATC